>CALVUV010000148.1 GCA_944363685.1 uncultured Bacilli bacterium | reverse complement strand
AATCTTACAATAACTTTTAAAATACAATTAAAATCTATTTACTTTTATTAGAATAGAATTTACTTTTTTAATTTACTATTAGCAAAATATGAAAAAATATGAAAAAACATATTGACATTTACATAAAAACATGGTATATTATATATATGATTAGGGAACAATCCCTAAAATCATAAAAATCAAAAAGGAGGATAAAAGCATGACGACACGAGACAGACCCGGTATCATTTTTTTGAAAAAAAATAAATTTTTGTAAAAAGAGCCAGGCGGTGCACGGTTTAGCGCCGAGGAGGTAAAAAATGAAGACTAGAAGCCGGTACACATCAGGTTTTACCTGATGTAAGATTTTTATGATGTATGTATAGAGAAGGTCATCAGATTGTGACCTTCTCTAAAATTTTGCAATTATCTATTGTTATTATTATTGTTGTTTTGTCTTTCGTTGTTGTTATTGTTTTGATTGTTTTTGTTATTGTTATTTGACTTATTTTCTTTATTTTTCTTTGACATGAAAAGCACCTCCATTCAAGTTTCAATAATATTATTTTCTAAAAAGCAAAAAAATATACATTAAAAAAATTTTTTTATTCGTTTTGTGTATTATAATCATCTTCATAAAAATATTGTCCATCTTTATAGTCTGAATAAACAGTTACAATAATATTAGGATTTTTAGATGGATAAGCAATTAGATGTTCTCTATCTAAAATGGAATGAGCTACATATCCGTTATAAACAAAAGTTTCGTTATATTTATTTTATAAATATTCTATCATGACTTCAATTCTTGTTATCGCACTTATTTGTGAATCTAATAAATCGTCAGGATTAGTTGATAGACCAACATCTTTTAATATATCTTTTTGTCTTTCTGTAAAAACTATCTGTGTTTCGTTCTAATAAGTGTCGGTGGTGTTATTAGGTTTATTATGTGATAAATAGCATATTGCTGTAATAATATGAAAAATTATTATTAAACTAAGCATTATGACTATTTTTTTCTTGTTTGTTTATTTCGATTTTTCTATAGTTCAGTATACCAAATATTATTATAATAACTAATAGAATTAAGGTAGTAAGAAAAGCAAAAAAACTATTGCAAAGATTATTAATCCAATATAAAAAATACTAATTAGATCAAAATTCAACTTCATAATATGATATGTATAAGCTACATATAAGGCAATATAGAAATAGCTAATGTAATACAATTTATTATAAAAACTTTTTTGAATTTTTTATTTATTTTATATTTTCTTGTTTAATTTTCTCCATTTTTGTCTCCTTTATACATTAATTTAATACTTATTATAAGTTAATTATTTGTATTGTAAAATATGAATTTATTGTAGCATATTTTTTTATAAAAAATAAATTAGGATAGAAAAACTGAAAAATATGAAAAATTGCTTGACAGGGAAACTTTAAATATGCTACAATAAATTCATATCAAGAAAATATGCGGATGTGGCGGAACTGGTAGACGCGCTGGTCTTAGGAACCAGTGCCAATGGCGTGGGGGTTCGAGTCCCTTCATCCGCACCAATGACGTTTCTGTTCGAACTTTTTTATAGAACAGATAGATACAAAAATCAATCAGAAATGGTTGATTTTTTTCTTTTGCGAAAAAATCATCCTAAAATTACAATGAAAGGATGGTGCTTGAAATGAAGATAATTAAGCAGGAACTACAATTTGAGGAATGTCTAAAACAACGAATGGAATTTATATGTGAGTTTTCAAAAGTTATTCCTACTTTTATAAATGGCAGTATTAGAAAATTAGAGAAAACTAATCTTACATATATTGAGCCACATAGAGTAATTGTAAAAGATATCACATTTCTTGTCTTTAATTACTCTAATGATGTTTATATATCCAATCTATCTAAAAAGATAAAATTATCAGAGTTAAAAGAGTATTTGAAAAATATATAATTGTAAATATTTGACATTTCTTTAAATCGTGGTATAATATAGGCAATTAATTATCTATATTTTCTTGGGCAATAACAAATATAGATTTACGAGTACTTTGAAAAAATTATATTATATTACAATTATATTGTATTTTATTTTGTGATAAACGTATTTAAGAGATGTCAGTAGTACTCGTGTGTACTTTGATGTCTCTTTTTTTGAAGTTAGGAGGTTATGCAAATTGAAAGATGAAAGGAAAAAATGTGGGTTATATATGAGAGTATCAACAGAAGACCAAGCAAGAGAACGGATTTAGTCTTCCAGAACAAAGAGAAAGATTAGAGTCTTTTTGTAAATTTAAAGGCTATGAAATAATAGATTATTACGAGGATGCTGGTATAAGTGCTAAAACTGGTAATTATAGACCAGAATTTGAAAGATTAAAAGATGATATTAAGGCTAAAAAGATAAATACTATTGTTGCTCTAAAGCTAGATAGAATAACTAGAAGTATTTATGATTGGGAAAATTTAATGACTTTTTTAGATGAAAACGATGCTTATTTAGATTGTGTAAATGATGAAATAAATACAACAAGTGCCAATGGCAAGATGATTTCAAGATTATTAATGAGTGTTAGTCAAAATGAAATTGAAAGAACAAGTGAAAGAACTAAAGTAGGCTTAGCAGGTGCAATTAAATGTGGTCATATTCCTCACATTGCCCCATTAGGATATAAGCACGAAGATAAAAGATTGGTAATAGATTATTCTACTAAAGATGTTGTAGTTAGAATATTTGATTTATATTATAATGGCTACTCTTATCAAAAAATAAGTAATCTATTCAATGAAGAAAAAGTATTAGGAAAAGATAATTGGCGAGATTCTACTATTGTTACTATTCTTGAAAATGAAATATATAAAGGTGATTTCGTTCACGGAAAAAGAACAAAGAACCCTACTTATTATGAAGATGTAGTTGAACCAATTGTTTCAAAAGAAATGTGGGCTGATTGCCAAGTGCAGAAAAAGAAAAATTCGAGAAGTTATCAAAGAACATTGACATATTTATATTTACAAAAACTAAAATGTCCTAAATGTAATCGTATTTTAGGTGGTAAAGCTACTACAAAGAAAAATGGTAAGACATACTTTTATTATTATTGTAATGATTGTAAAGTTCATTTTAAAGAAAGTTTAATAAATGAGTATTTTGAACAATTTATAGATGAATTAACCGAATATGACTCTGTTGTAAATCAATTTTTCTTGCCTATGATAAAGCAAAAATTTGATGAACCTAAAGAACAATTAGAAAAAGAAATAAACAATCAGAAAAACAA
>CALVUV010000147.1 GCA_944363685.1 uncultured Bacilli bacterium | reverse complement strand
TCTCTAATTTCGTCAATTGTACTATATCCTTTATAATGTTGATATATTCTTTGTACTACTATTGATAATTTATCAGAGAAACTTAATTGAATATTTTCTTTTTCATATATATCTTCTATCTCTTTTGGCATTATTACATAAGATGGTTTTGTTTCTCCTTCTACATATTTTAAATCTGCTAAGTTGTATTTGTTTATTAATTGTGTTAATGCTTCATATCCATAATCTTTTTTGTATGCATATATTAATATATCAAATTTATCTTGAGCTGTTAATAGTGATGGAGTGTCAAAAGGTATTGCTCTAGAAACATTTGTCTCATCAACACCATATTCTGTTGAAAGTAAATCATAAATTAACTCTTTTACGTATTTTTTATCATTTACATCTCCATATGTACAGCCTTTTAGAGCTTTTTTCAATTCGTATTTTTTATTTTTCCTTCTTTTTAGTTCTTCCTCTGATAACCCTATATCATACAAATTGACTTTTGTTATTTCATCTAGTCTTCTTTTTACAAATTCTTTCATTACATCTAATGTATATGTTTTATCATCTACATTTATTGGATTTTCTACTTCTGCATTTTTTCTTTTTTTAATGTAATAAAAAACTGCAAAGAATCCTGCTACTATAACAATTAAAGTTAATAATATATTAGTTATAGTCATTTGTTTTTCTCCTTTCTATAGTCCTGTTTGTATGGCCTGTATTCTATAAATAATATTATCTGACGCTCTTTTTACTTCTTCTACAAAAAATGCATTTCTATCTTCTGGATCTATAAACTTTTTAAATCTTAAAAACATATCTGGTACTCCTGCTTCTTCTGTTGCTTCAAAGAATAAAGTATTGTATGGAATTGTAAGTATGTTATTTTTCTCTCCTAAGTACCTTGTTATATTTTTTATGTTGTATTTTGAATATCTATCATATCTACCTATTAATAGTAATATTTTTGCATATTTTAATTATTTTTTTTCTTCTTTTTTTTGTTTAAAATCTTCTATGCTACTTAATCTTTGATTTAGGTTTACAACAATTATGTCTGACATATTAATAATTTTACTAGCTGTTTCTTCTGGTACATTATTATCTAAATCTACAAATATTCTTTCATAATATTGATTTGCAACTGTTAATATGTCTGGATATAGTTTTACTATATCATCTCTATCAGATTGTTCTGGCCCCAATAAAATTTCTAACCTATCCTTAAAAATAACTCTTGTATAATTAGTTATAACATCTGGTGTAATTTTATTGCTTTTTGCTATTTTTGCTAAACCATTAATACCATTTTGTTGTTCAAAAATGTTATTTTTGTTTGGTCCGAAAATTCCAAAACTCATTTTGGATTTTTTCTTTTCTTTCCAGAAGCATCTTTTCATTCTTTCATCTGTACCTGAAGTCGTTACTATTAAATGTTTTGAATTGTGGTCTATTGACATATATGTTGCTATTGCAGCAATAGAGAGTGTTTTTCCCGTTTCTTCTTTTTGATTATTTAAAAATGTTATAATTGCCATTTTTAGTCTCATTCCTTTCTAAATTTAGTTGGAAAAGAATTAAATTTTCTAACTTTATACATTTTTTTCAATTGTCTTAATAGCTCTCCTTACATTTGTTTCACTTGTGTTTAGTATACTTAATACAATATAAACTAAACTATCTTTGTACTGTGCACTTAATCTCCTGAATTTTATTTTTGATACTCTTTGATTTTCTATTAATACATCATAGTCTCCATTTTCAATTGGGAAATATACTCTATCAGCTTCCCAAACTACTTTATAATTTGTTGAAAGGAAATTTAGATAATCATCATCTTCTTTTAATATTTCCTTACAATATAAAATTTTTGTTAATGCCATAGGTTGTTCCAATACCGCAAGTATTTCTAATCCTTTTTTTAATGAAAATAGATCAAATGAGGTTACGAAAAAGTTTTTTACTGCTTTGTCTAGCTCAAAATCTTTTATTCTAGTATAAATATCTGTATCTACTAATATAAAATCATATGGTAATTCATCTTCCAAGCCTAAATATTCTTTAATTTGTTCTTCACTCTTAAACCCTACTGCTACATCTATATCTTCAAAATTAGTAACATATGAAGTTGTAGGATTTATCGCTGGTACAACATATTTTGCTTTTTGATTTACAGTAGAATCTACCACTAATACTTTATTTCCCATTGTTGTCAATATTTTAGCTAAATTTAGGATCATGTCTGTTTTATCATATACTCCAATAAAGCCTACTTTTTTCATATGTTACTCCTTTCTATTTTTTAGTTTGATGAACTTGTTGTATTAGTTGTGTTTGATGTGCTAGTTGTTGTAGTTGTTGCTTGCGCTGCTAGTCCATCTAAATAATCTTGTCTATTTTCTCTTGTTGTTGTTATATCTTGTTCTACTCCCGCTCTTACACTTTCATCACCAGTATCTAGATTATTTTCAATAGCTGCATTTATTATATCTCTTTGACCAGCATTATATCTTGAACTTAATTCTGCTTTTGCTCTATCTACAATATTTGGATCACTTTGTATCAATTCGTTTACTTCTCTTCTTGGTGTGAAAGTAGTTATAGCTGCATCTTGTATTCCTGGCTCTGTATAGATATTTGCATATAATTTTGCTCCATCTATATAATATGCTTCAACTATTGCATTATTTATCATTAATATTTCTTCTTCAGATAAATTCATCCAAATTGTATCTACTGAAGGTACACCATCTATTTCTGGTATTGTAACTTCTTTTTTAGATACAACTATATAGTTTTGTCCAGTTGGAAGTACTAATCTTATATCTACATAGTCTCCTGTTTCAATTTGTGTTGGTAATACAATCATATTAAATTCTTCTTGTCTTACATCATTAGTTGTTGTATTATCTGCACTTGTAACTAAGTCTCCTGTTAATACTGTATTTCTACTCATTCTAACTTTTGCTTGGATTGGAATTGAATTTAATTCTATATATTCTATTTCATTATTATCATCTATATAATAATTTCCTGTCTCTTCATCTTGGTGTAATCGATAATCTCTACCATTTCTTCTTAGCACCAATGTTGTTTCTTCTTCTTCTTCATTATATTCTTCAGCATCTGTAAGAACAGTATTTCCGTCTTTATCCTGTAAATTATAGTTTTCAAATGTTGCAACATCACCTATTGCGTTTTCTGGTATTAAATTTCTATTAACTGTTTGTTGTGTTAACATATCTACTGTAATTACTTGTCCTGATTTTACATCTTGATTTAATACATATATATTTACACTAGCAGCTATTTCTTCTGCCTCCCTGTCCCTATAATTTTTTAATTGTATAAATAAAAATGCCACAATGATTGCTGCTATTACTAACATTAATAGCATTCCTAATAAAAATGAATTTCTTGCCTTTCTTTGCATTGGATTTGTAGCCATTGAAAATTCCTCCTTTTATATTAAAAATATTATTTTTTTACAAAATACCTTTATTTTATTTTATAACAAACATCTTTTAAAATCAATAATATTGGTTTGTGTCATAAAAACTTCATATTTTTGTAATAAATTTGTAACAATTAAGATAAAATAAATCTATTTATAGCATTAGCGACACCTTCTTCATTATTTCCATCTGTAATATAATCCGCTATTTCAATTACATCTGGACTGCTTTCTTTCATTGCAATTCCTAAACCTGCTTCTTTAATCATTTTTTTATCGTTTATGTTGTCTCCTATTGCTATAACTTCACTTTTATCTATATTAAGCTTATTTATCAAGAATTTTATTGCTTCCCATTTATCAACATCTTTTAAAGATATTTCTGTATAAAAATATTCTATCAATATTTCTTCAGTTCCCTGCTTAATCAGTTTTCTTGACATATGTGATACATCTAAAATATCAATATTATTTACTTTGCTAACTTTTTTTAGTATTGATTGAAAAACGGATTTGCTTTCATCACATATTGTTATTTTTAAAAATTTTGCATCATTTAAATTTTCAATATAACTTTTTACGTCATTGACTACAGTTATATTTGTTCTATTTTTTTCTTT
>CALVUV010000146.1 GCA_944363685.1 uncultured Bacilli bacterium | reverse complement strand
GATTTTGTAAAAAGTATCCAATTTATGGACAATAAATTTTTTAAAGATATATTATCATTTGATGGAAAGGTTGATACTGGGAGTTCAAGAAAAAAAGGATATATTGTAGGAGAAACAAATCCACTAAATGTCTTAAATGTATATTCGGATAAATTACAAATGTGTATAGAACAAGAAATGATAGAAGAAAAAACAAACGAAATAACAGCAATACCAGAAGTAATAAAAAGATTAAATTTAAAAAATGTAATATGTACGTGGGATGCATTAAATACACAAAAAGAGAATGTAAAAGCAGTAAGAGCCAAAGGTGGAGATTATTGTGTTGCCTTAAAAGCAAATCAACCAAATTTTTACAAAGATGTAGAAGATTACTTTGATGAAGATAGACTAATGTATTTTCATATGCGATAAGGACACATTGGAATGTGGAAAATAAATTACATTGGCATATGGACTTTACCTTTAAGTGTGATGATAATACAACAATGAATAAAAAAGCATTATATAATTTACAAATTATAAAGAAATTTTGTTTAACAATATTGAATGAAGTAAAAAAAATACAAAATAGAAGTTTAAAGAGAATAAGGAAAAGTATTTCAAGAAATGTAAAAAAAGAGACAGTTGAGATATTCAAAATACTACGTAATTTTGATACATCAACCATCTCTAACGCTAGATAATTCAATGGATATAGACATTAGAAAAATTTTTTCATGTCTTTATCCTGATTTTAATTTCAAATGATGATAATTTTGAGAAAATTACATTTGATAATTTTTGATTGTGTGATATAATATGGCTAAAAAATAACTTATGGAGCAATTAGTATGAAAAAGAAAATATCAGTAATAGTGTTAATTGTTTTTATTATAATACTAGGTATAATTTTATATATGTTTCTTGGAAATGTTGGCAATGATGATTTTGCACCATATATAAATAAAGAATATTATGAAGTTTATGAAATACAGTCAGACATATATAATCTAACAGAAATCAAAAGTGAACTTACAGGAATAGCACAAAAATATGAAGAAGGATTAAAACTAACTTTTGCTCAATATGATATAGAAGAAAATAGTAAAAAAGCAGAGTTTCAATTTTATAAAAATAATTATAATGGAGAAAATTTAGCTTGTTTACTTACTATAAATGTTGATATTGATGCAAAGAAAATAACTAAAATAAAGTATGAAAAAGGGCATGGAAAAAGAGTAACTGGATATTCTAATGAAATTAACTCATTAGAAAAAATATCAGATTACATTAATCCAAACGAAAGTATTAAAATTACAGTTACTAGCCAAGATATAATATTATATAAAAATGGGGAAAAAATAGATAAAAATGATTTTATTAAAAATATTACTAATGACATAGAAGAAAATTCTTATGGTTACAATGGAATAGTAACTGAAATAAGCGATAATAATGTAGTTTTTGAAAATCAATCAAGTAATAAAAAGTATTCAATAGATATAAATAGCAATTTTAAGTTTATAAATGGAAGAACAAACGATGAAATGAATATTAATGACTTAAAAGTTGACTATTATATAGATACGTCCACTTATGAGAAATCAAAAGTAATTAGTGTATTAAGTAATATAAAAGGTGAAGAATTAAGAAAAGAGTTAATGAAGAATTTTGCATTGGAAAATCCTATTTATTTAACAGTTTCACCAATAGGCACAAATTTGGAGATATTAAATAAAAATAAGGCAATATTAACTGTAACTTTTGGAGATTTATTACCTGACTATAATGCTGATGGTGGAGAATTCGAAATAAAAGCAGAAATAAATTCAAATACAAAAATAGAATGTAAAGGATTAATTGTAGAACATGTAGAACAATTAAAGGATGTGTCGTTAGATATTATTAAAATTAAATTAGATAAAAATACTATTAACAATGAAATACCAGTAGTTACTTACTTTAATTCTAGTAATGGTAATTAAAAAGTATTAGAAATTATAGGCTCAATGTCAATAGTTGGGGGAGAAAACTTTCAAAGTTTTCCACCCCAACTATTGACATTGAGCCAATTTTTTTGACATAAAAGAAGCCAATAATCAAGCCCTTTTGCAAGACTAACGACCTTTTGGAGCCACTTCCCAGATTCGAACTGGAGACCCTCGCATTACAAGTCAACAGTTTTTTATTGACTTTATTACTCTTTAATGCTTGATATTACTATGATAGCAGTCTTTTGCCTGTTTTTCAAGTATTAAATAAAAATTTAAAATAGTTTAAAGAGTTTTAATTAAATTTATATAAAGCCATTTTAGTTTGTGTTTTTGGGGATTTTGTGGGGACTTTCCTTACAAAATCTCTTTAAATTTTAATTTTTTGGAGGTGTATTTTATGTTGGCAAATATTATCTTTTTTATTTTGGGATCTAATTTAAGTTTAGTCTTATATACTTGTATATTAGTAGGAGCAAGAGCAGACAAGGAGGTAATGCAATATGAAAATTCGCAAAATAATAGCAAAGAAAAATGAAGAAATTGCAATATTGATAAAAAGAGATTCTAAACTAATTTCAATTACTGTTGATGAAGATGGGAATATTGATGTAAATGGTTACGATAATGATATGGTTCTATTAGAAGAACTTGCATATATTCAACTTCAAAATCAACAAATAGAAAATGATTTATTAAAAAATATTATAAATATGCCAAATATAGATGAAGCATCATTTATGCAAGATGAGGAGGAATAAAATTGAAAGAAAAGAGATTTTACTGGTTAAAGTTATATGATACTTTTTTTAATAATAAAACAAGTAAATTTCTTCGTAAATTGCCAGATGGAGATAAGATTTTATTAGTCTATTTAAAATTGCAATTAAAACTTCTTGAAAGTGAAGGTATTTTTGTATATGAACATCTATGCGAATCAATGGCTGAAGAAATAGCAATGACACTTGATGAAGATTTAAATATCGTAAAACTATTATTAACAGCACTTGAAAAAACAAAAACTATTTAATTTTTTGATGAAACTTTTAATGTTAATAACACATTAAAGAGAACAGCTTAAATTTATTGGTCTATTCTTTTTTATGGATGGACTATTTTTTATTTTATATAAAAAAGTATTTACTTTATATTTTTATATTTATGAAACTATTTTTAACAAAACTATAATCTAATTATTAAAGGAGGTAAGCTAAAATGCTGAATGTATTGATTGTCCATAATGATATTTATTTTTCTAAAGTGCTAATAAATAATATCATGTTAAACAATACAGATTTGAGAATTAAGATGATTGCAACTGATGGAGAGGAAGCATTAGATATATTATTAAATAAAGAAAATAATATAGATATTGTTTTATTAGATCTAAATTTACCTAAACATAATGGATTTGAAATATTAGATAATTTGATTAATGAAGGAAAATACAATAATTCAATTATTGTTATATTAGACGAACCAATAAAGAAGTCAAAAATAAAACATAATCCTTTAATATATAGCTTAATAAATAGAAATGCTGGAATAGAAAATATTGTAAAAGAAATTATAGGATTAAAGCGACTCAAACAAAATGAAAAAAATTTTTTAAAAGATAAATATTATACAAAACAAAAGATAACGAAAGAATTAATGTATATAGGATATAATCCTAAATATAAAGGAACTAAATATTTAGTAGAAACAATATTTTTAGTTAATGTTAAAAAAGAAAACAAATTTCCTAGATTAGAAAAAGATATTTACCCAATATTATCAAAAAAATATAATAAATCAGTAAATACCATTAAGTGTGATATAATTAGGGCAACAAATCAAGTGAAATTTGATGCTAAGGATACCAAATTTAAAAAGTATTTTGGAAATTTTATAGAAGAAAAAATTAATCCTAAATTAGTAATACATACAATATTAAATAAAATAACATATGATATCTAAATAAATTATTCTATTTTATGATTATATAAATTTTGATATCATTTTAGAAAGGAGTTCACATTGGAAGAGCTTATAAAAAAGATTCAAAAAGGCGATGAAGTTGCTTTTAAGCAATTGACTCAGTCTATGGAAAAAGATTTATATGTAATAGCAAAACTTAGACTAAAAAATGATGATGATATAAAAGATGCTATACAAAACACTATGATTAGTGTTTATAAAAACGCAAAAAAAATACGAAACATTAAATATTTTAAAACTTGGATGTTTCGTATATTAATAAATGAATGTAATAAAATTTATAATTCAAATAATAGAAAAAATAATATTCTAGATAAATTAAAGGTAAACTCAACATATAATAATTATGAAAATTCAATCCAACTTATTGATGATAAACTTAATTTTGAGTCAATTATTAATCAATTAAATTATGATGAAAAAATTATAATAACATTATATTATCACAGTCAATTCTCATGTGCAGAAATTTCAAAATTATTAAAAATAAATATAAATACAGTGAAAAGTAGATTAAAAAGAGCCAAAGATAAATTAAAAAAACAATATGGGGAGGTGGAAATTTATGAAAAAAAGTAATGATTTTGATAATATAATTTATAAATATTATAAAGAAAATAATCAAGTTCCTCAAAAAATTACAGAAGCAATATGGGATGTAGAATTAAAAAGTAAAAAGAAAAAAATTTCATATTTTACTAATGTAAAAAAAGTTGCTATTACTATTATATCTATTATATCTATTACGACAGGTATTGTTTTTGCAAAAGATATTTCAGAATTTATTAAAAGTATTTTTAACGATAGTGAAGGTGTTGACACAGCTACAAGAAACGGTTATGTATATACAGTTCCTGAAAAAATCTATTCTGAATCAGATAACACAAAGACCAGTATCACTGATTTATTAATGGATGATTATACTTTAGATTTGAATATGATTGCGTTGTTTGAAGAAGATATAGATGTTACAGGAATCGAAAAAATTAATATTCCTGATATAATTATAACTGATGATATGAATAATATATTATTTAGCATGAATGATGAAACTATTAAAAAATATTGTCAAGAAAAGAATTTAGATTATAACAACATAAATAAAATAAATACAGCAGCTTCTATTTTTATAGCAAAGGCTAACCTTAATAATATGGCATTTACATATAATTTATCTACAAGTGAAAACAAATTTCCTAAGAGTAAAAAAATTTATATTAAATTTAATACAATACAACTTGAAGGAAATGAAAAAAAATATACTATAACAGGAAATTGGGAAAATAGTATTTCAGTACCAGAAAAGTTTTATAACAGAAAATCTATTTTATATAATGTAATAAATTGTAATAATAAAAATGTTTATACAGATTCAATAAAAGCAGAAGTCTATGAGACAGGAATGAAATTTGAAATGTATATGTATTGGGGAGATTATAAAACAGCAATAGAAGAAATGGAAGAAATTAGGAACAAGAGTATCTTAGACGGACAGCTTATAAAACAAGAAGAATCATATGTTGAAAATGAGTATGGTGAAAAATTTTATCCTTCACAAAGTAGTGATACAGATGGTGGATATGGAATAGGCTCTGACGGAATACTAATAAAATATGAAACGTTTAATCTGACAAAATTTGATGCAACAGATAAATTAAAAGTTGTTTTTAAAACGATAAATGATGAAGAAATAATTATTGAATTAGCCAGATAAAAATTATCTTTTTTTATCTTTTTTGGCAATACACATTAAAAATGAGTAAAATAAATATACCGAAATGTTATATGCATTAGGTAAACGCATAATAATTTTCAAGTATATTGAAAAAAAATTATGCAGACTGCTAGGTAAGGTTATAAACATAAACAGGAGGAAATAGTTATGCAGAAAAAGAAAATTACACGGAAACTTATGGCAGTTCTTATTGCTGCAATGATGGCTGTTGGCATGTTCTCAACAACTTCTTTTGCAGCGAGCGAAACAAAGGAGTCCGAACCTGCAGCAGATTCTGCTAGCACCAGAGCATTGGTTTACTCATGGGATTTAGGAGGTTTTTCCTTCTATAATACACATGTAGGCGGCTCAAGAACATATAATTTTAATTATATGAGAATCAAACCGGCATGGAAAGCTACTGACAGTACAACCTCAGAAGTTGAACTTGAAGTTAAAGTAATTGATGACCAACTTGGAGTATGTGTATACTCTCATAGGTTCAAACTTTATGAGGATGTAGATGGCAAAGATAGTGCTGGATGGTGGTATGCAGAATCACCGTATTTTAGAATTACTTATGGACATTCATATCATTTTGAATATGAAGCCTTTACAGCAACTGGTTATCAACCAACCGGAAACAACAGAAGTGCAGCAGTCCATATGTGGCTCAATTTGAGTGATTCAAATCCAGGATAATTATATAAATATAAAATATAATTATGTTCAAAAGTAATTTTTAACCAATAATCCAAAAACCTTACTTAGCATTAAAACCTCTATGGAAATTTACATAGAGGTTTTAACAATATAATTAATTTATGTTATAAAAATAGAAAATATTTACTTATAAAAGAAAATTCTCTATTTCCTATATTTTTTTCATTTCATCTATTATTAACTTTATAAAATTTTTTTGCTTATCCGTCATTTTATCATATTCTTCGCTTATATATATTATCAAGAACTACATTATTGCTAACAATATCTTTATATAGAATATTAGGTGGTATATCTAAAAAATTAATTAACTTTAATAATGTTTCATAGCTAGTACCAGTTCTCCCATTTTCAATTTTTGAAAGAAATTTTGCACTTTTTTATGATGAAATAACAATGAAAAGAATAGGTTGGGATAAGGGAGAGGGAACTTTAAAAACTCCTGAAAGTGATAGGATTTTATCCTTAGATTTACTATTAAAAGAATTATTACTTGAACATAGAGAAAATCAAAAAGAATATTTTAGGGAAATAGGAAAAAAATGGTCTGATGAAGAATATGTTTTTCTAAATCGCTATGGCGAACCATACACACCTGATATTCTTTCAAAGAACTTTACTAAATTTGTTAAAAGACATAAAGATTTATCTCATATAGTTATTTATGCTTTAAGACACAGTTTTGCTACACATTGCAGAAATAATGGTATGTCAGCCGAAGTTTTAGCAAGAATTATGGGACATACAGAATATGAAACAACACAAAAATATTATATTCATATTTCAAGTAAACAGAAAAAAGAAGAATTAGAAAAGGTACAAAAACAAGACCTTAACGTATATTTAGGTAATGAAAATAAAGAATTAGTGCATCTTCAAAATAAGGTTTCAAATTTACAAGAATTACAACAAGATGACATTATCAATTATGTACAATTAGATAATAATACTTTAACAACTTTAACAACAGTACTTACAAAAATTGTTCAAAAACAACGAGTAGTTGTTTAAAAAATATTTTTTTGCTTTTTTATAAAAGCAATATTTTTTGGGGACTCTGTGGGGACTTTTTGGGGACTAACTCAAAAAAGGAATAAAAATTAGTCTTAGAATATGTTGTTTTTTGATTTTTTGGACATAAAAAAAAAAGCCAATAATCAAGCCTTCCTGCAAGACTAATGACCTTCTGGAGCCACTTCCCAGATTCGAACTGGGGACCCTCGCATTACAAGTGCGATGCTCTGGCCAGCTGAGCTAAAGTGGC
>CALVUV010000145.1 GCA_944363685.1 uncultured Bacilli bacterium | reverse complement strand
TGGTGGGCTGGCTGGCCTGTGTGGAGGGCCCAAGCAAAGGAAAGAGCTACACCATCCGGGGCGGCATCAATTCCATCGGCAGAGGCGACCGGATGGACATTGTGATTACCGGGGATTTGAAAATTTCTTCGGAAAATCACGCCAAAATCAGCTACAGTGAAAAGAACAATCGTTTCAATCTTCTCCCGGGGGAAGGGCGCAATATCATCTATTTAAACGATGAAGAGGTATTCTCCCCCATGCCTCTAAAGGCGTATGACATCATCGACTTTGGGGAGACAAAGCTGATTTTTGTTCCTCTGTGCGGAGAGTATTTTACATGGAAGGAGGATGATCAGAACTGATGGGACTATTGGAAAGGCTGTTCGGCCGCTCTAAGACATCGGGTTCCCGGCCGGCGGACGGAGGACAGCAAAAGGAATCCGGGGCCGGAGCAGAACGAGAGCAGGCCAGGGAGAAAGAGGAACCGTTAAAGGAAGCGGAGAGAGAAATTTCTCTTCAGGTGGGAAATATTCAGGGCGTGGGAGACAGGGAGGATCAGGAAGACTCCTTTGCCGTGCTGAATTCGGCGGATCCTGGGCGGCTGCGCAGCCAGGGCCTGTTTGCCATGGTGGCGGATGGAATGGGGGGCATGGCGGACGGGAAGGCGGCCAGCCAGCTGACCGTGGATGTGTTCCGCAGCCGCTTTTCCCAATGGGAGGAAGATCCATTCCCGCCGGAATGGCTTTATCAGGGGGCCTGCACCGCAAGCGATCAGGTATTTGGGCAGCTGGGCGGCGCAAGCGGCACAACCCTGGTGGCCGTGCATATCCTTGAAAACCGGCTGCACTGGGTCAGCGTGGGGGACAGCGCGATTTTTATCAAGCGTGGGGACGGCGTGTTCCAGTTAAACCGGGAGCACACCTACTTAAACCAGCTGTACGCCAGGGAGCTGGAAGAGGAAACCATTGACAAAACCAGGGCGCAGCAGGATGCGGATGCCAGAAGGCTGACCTCCTTTGTGGGAATCGATCATTTAAAAGAGGTGGATCTGAATCTCAGGCCGTGGATTCTGCGGCCGGGAGACGTGATCCTCCTGTGCTCGGACGGTATCAGCGGGGTTTTAAGCCCTCCGGAGCTTTCGGAGGCCATGTCCCTGAAGCCGGATCAGGGCTGCGCGCTTCTGGAGACCATGGTTTTGGAAAAACAGATTCCGGGGCAGGACAATTATACCGGCGTTATGATCGCCTGCTGATAAGGAAAATAAAAAGCTTGAGAGAAAGGAAATTGTTATGAAAAGGTTTTGTAAAATGGCCGCAGCGCTTAAACTTACGCTGCTGGCGGCGATAATGACTTTGATGATGGCCGCACCGGCTTTCGCGGCTTTTAACCAGGGTGTTTTGGACGGCGTGATTCTCATTTATTCAGGGGCGCCGGACAGCAGCGGCAATATGCAGTATTGGCGCGGAACCGGCTTCTTCGTGGGCGAGGAAGGGCAGAATCCGCAGTATATTGTCACAAACTGCCATGTGGTGGAGGAATACATACTGGCCGGAGAGGCCCTGGGCGGCGGCGTGCTGTATGTGATGTTTGACGCGGATGACCAGCAGGAAGCGTATCTGGTGGCGTATGATTATGCAAAAGATGTAGCGATTTTGAAGCTGGCGCAGCCTACGGATAAGCGGGTTCCCCTTCTGCTTCGGGAAGCCGGGGAGGAAGAGCTTGGCAGTGAGGTCTATGCAGTTGGGTACCCCCTGGCAGCGGATGTGACGGTTCAGGCGGTAACCTCCGCAAGCAAGGGCGACGCCACGGTTACTACCGGGAGCATCGGACGTTTTCTGACAGAGAGCGGCACGGGCCGTGAGCTGATTCAGACCGACGCGGCTTTAAGCGGCGGAAACTCCGGCGGGCCGCTGGTTGACGGAAACGGCGCGGTGATCGGCATCAGCACAGCGGGCTCCAAGCTGGATCAGAACCTGTTTTATGCGGTGAGCAGCAGCGAGGTGCAATTCCTCTTGGATCGGAACAATATTCCTTACGGCCTTTACGCAAAGAGCGGCATTCCGGCGGCGCTGTATGCGGGAATCGGGGCAGGCGCAGTGGTGGTTCTCGTGATCATCGTTCTGGTTATCGGGAAAAAGAAGAAGGCGTCGGCAGCTGCAAAAGCGCCGGAAGCCGCGGCGGCGCCGGCGTCCGCTGCAGATGAAGAAAAGAAGGCATCTCAAAAAACAGCTCTGCTGCGCTCCATGGCGCCGCAGCACGGCGGCATGATCGTGCAGCTTCACCATCAGCCGGTTCAGATTGGCCGGGATCCGGCTACCTGCCGTCTGGTCTATCAGGACGGCACGCCCGGCGTCAGCTCCAGGCACTGCCAGGTATATTTTGACGAGCAGGAGCAGATGTTTGTTGTCACAGATTTAAATTCCACCTACGGCACATTTCTGATGAACGGCCAGAGAATTGCGCCCAATACCCCGGTGAAGCTGCCGCCTCACAGCTCGATTTATCTGGGCGAGGCGGACAACACAATTTATTTGGAGATAGAATAATGGCGAAACTTTCTTTTTATTCGTATACGAACAAAGGCGGACGTCCGAACAATGAGGACAGTATCCGCGGCGGCCTGGAAAATGGACGCGGCGTCTTTGTGCTGGCGGACGGCCTGGGGGGACACAGCCTGGGGGAGGTGGCCTCTTCCATCGCGGCGGAAACCATGCTTGACGGCTGTTTTGCCGCCTCGCAGCTGGATGGCCGGACGATGGAAGAGCAGCTGAAAGAAGCCTACCGTCAGGTGCTTAAGGGCCAGGAGCTTCCCGGCCAGGAGGACATGAAGACGACGGCGGTGGCGCTGGCCATTGAGGGAGATATGGCTTATTGGGCCCATGTGGGGGACTCGCGGCTTTATCATTTTTCCGGCGGGGAACTGGCCGGCGTTACCCGCGACCACTCCGTCACATATATGAAATACCTGGGCGGAGAGATTTCCTATATGGATGTTTACCACGATGACGACCGGGCGAGCCTGCTGCGCGTGCTTGGCAGGGCTTCCTGTCAGCCGGAGGCCGGGGAGGCAGAGGTGATTCCC
>CALVUV010000144.1 GCA_944363685.1 uncultured Bacilli bacterium | reverse complement strand
TATATAGACATGTTATTATGAAGAAAATTAAAGTAAAGGAGTAAATGTTATGAAAAAAGATGAAATAACACTAAAAGATACAAAAGCAGAAATATTAGAAGCTTTAAATGAAGCATTAGAAAGAGAAAAAAACATGGCAAAAATGAAATATGAACCTGAGAAAGAAGAAAAAAAGCAAAAAATAGAAAAAGCAATAGAAGTATCAAGAGAAAATGTAGAACAAAAGATATTTTCAGAAGAGTTAAACAATAAATTTAAAGATTTAGAAACAGCAATACAAGCAGAAGAAGAAAAACTTAAGAATTTATATGGAGTAGAAAAAGAACTAAATAATCTTGTCGTTGTAATAAATGCTGGAAAAGACTATATGGCCGAATTAGAGGAAAAAAAGAAAACAAAGACAGAAGAATTAAATAATAGTATTAAAGAATTAGAAGAACAGTATAAAACAAAAAAGGAAGAACTTGAAAAAGAATATGATTTAAAATCTAAAAATTTAAAAATGGAAAGAGATAGAGAAGTTGAAGAATATAACTACAAAATAAAAAGAGAAAGAGAAATAAGTAATAATAAATGGGAAGACGAGAAAATTCAGAGAGAAAATGAATTATCAAAAAAAGAAATAGAAACAGCCACACTGTTAGAAGAAGCTAAATCAAATGCTGATCACATTAAAGAATTGGAGAATAAAGTAGATGAAATACCTACACTATTGGAGAAAGAATATGCAAAAGGAAAAAAAGATGCAACAAATGAATTAGACAAAGAACATAAATATGCTACTGAATTATTAAAGAAAGATTTCCAAAATACTATTGATAGACAAAATGATAAAATTACATCTTTAAAGGAAGATTTAGAGAAATCAAATACTGAAAAAGCATCCTTACAAGAAAAATTAGACCAAGCATATAATCAAATTAAAGAAATGGCCACTAAAACAGTTGAGGCAACAGGTGGTGTTAAAATTCTTGGAAATAATGCTAATGATACAAAATAATCATATTAGTATCATTTAATAGTGATATCATATAGCTTTGCAAATGCACTAAGTAAAACTTTTGGAACGATAATGCTACATAAAAGTGGCTTAAAAAAATGTAAATAACACATAAAAAGTCATTAAGAAAAATGTTAAAAAACTATAAAAGTGGTTTAAAAAAATGCAAATAATACATAAAGGTCATTGAGGAAAATGCGAAATTATGATAAGATATATAATATAATTTAAAAAGAGGTGTTTTAAATATGTATAGAAAAGCAATCGAAAAACTAATCGAATGGAAAGAAGATGCAGATAGAAAACCACTAATTTTAAATGGAGCTAGACAAGTAGGAAAAACCTGGCTTTTACAAGAATTTGGAAACAAATATTATAGTAAGACTGCATACATTAATATGGATGGAAATCCTAGAATGAGTAAATTATTTTATGATTTTGATACTGATAGATTAATTCAAGGTTTTAAAGCAGAAACAGGTATTGATATAGAACCTGAAAATACATTAATTATTTTAGATGAAATTCAAGAAATTCCAGAAGCAATAACATCATTAAAATATTTTTGTGAAAATGCAAGAGAATACCATATTGTAGTAGCTGGATCACTTTTAGGAGTTTCTACTCATAAAGGAGTTTCATTTCCTGTTGGCAAAGTTAATTTTTTAAATTTATATCCATTAAACTTTGAGGAATATTTACTCGCTATAGGAAAAGACAGTTTAGTAGAGCTTATTGAAAAAAATGATATAAATATGATAAAAGTATTCTCTGATAAATATAAAACTTTATTAAAAGAGTATTATTACATTGGAGGTATGCCAGAAGTTGTAGAATCATATGTAAATCATAAAGATTATAATAGAGTTAGAAAGATTCAAAATGAAATACTTCTAGCATATGAAAAAGATTTTTCAAAGCATGTGCCTGAAAAGGATTTACCTAAAGTAATACAGATATGGAATAATTTTAATATACAGCTAGCACGTGAAAATAAAAAGTTTATATATGGAGCTTTAAAACCAAGTGCAAGAGCATCAGAATATGAAAATGCAATAAATTGGCTAGTGGATAGTGGTTTAATGTATAAAATTAATAGAGTAACCACTTGTAAAATTCCATTAGATGGTTATATTGATTATAATGCATTTAAATTATATTTTCTTGACGTGGGACTTCTTTCTGCAAAAAACAATTTGAATATTCAAACAATCTTAGAAGGTAATAGAGTATTTATAGAGTATAAAGGTTCATTAACTGAACAATATGTATTAGGAGAAATTAAATCTAATTATGATGTTCCAATAAATTATTGGTCAAATGATGCAGGTCAAGCAGAAGTGGATTTTGTTATACAATGTAAAAACGAAATAATACCTATTGAAGTTAAGGCAGAAGAAAATTTACAATCAAAAAGTCTGAAAGTATTAGCAGAAAAATATAAGACAAAATATAATGTTAGAACTTCAATGTCTGATTATAAAGAAAATGATTGGATTACAAATATACCGTTATATAATATAATTAATATAAAAAAAATAATTTAATATATTTAAACTATATACTATAATTATATGATATACTAAGTAATAAATAGAGTATATATTTTGTAGAAGAATATGAGTAAGTAAAAAGAAAATAGAACATAACATTATGAAAAAAAGAGGGATTTTTTGATGAAAGACAATGAATTTAATTATTATAATAAAATAAAAAATTGGGATTTTAGCCAGATAAATTGTGAAATAGAGAGTTTAACAAATTGGGATATATCTAAAATATTGAATGAAAAAGCAACAAAAAAATCTAGAATATTGGATTTAGGAACAGGTGGAGGAGAAGTAGTAATTAATGAATTTCCAGTGGCTTTAGAAATTGTTGGGACTGATTTTTTACCAGAAATGATTAAGACAGCTAATAATAATTTAAAAAAATCTAATAAGAAAAATATCAAATTCAGAATAATGGATAACTTGAATATGGATACAGACGATAATTATTTTGATATTGTAGTAGCAAGAAATACTTGTATTGATGCAAGACAAATTTATAAAACACTAAAGAAAGATGGTTTATTACTTGTAAGAGGAGTAGACAAATTAGATTGTTGGCAATTAAAAAGATTATTTAACAGAGGACA
>CALVUV010000143.1 GCA_944363685.1 uncultured Bacilli bacterium | reverse complement strand
GCCTTATTGTTACAGGGGGCCAGCCAGAGGATCAATGCGGACGATACGAGAAGCAGTCCCAGCGAGACAAGTGATCGATCAGAGGCCATCTGGCGAATGGCAAACAAGCACGCATACTCGCAAAGAAGTGAAAAAACAAAACAGGATAACTTGGTTGGCATATGCAGACCGTTGGTTCGTTTGCGTAAAAAAGCCAATCCAAGATTCAAAAGCAGAACTTGAGGAAACGGCGCAACCAGCAACCCCAAGGCGATCAAAACGCAGAAACCGCTGATGTTCATGACCCGGCATTGCAACGAATACAGCAGCCATTCGGTTTGTCCTTCGTCAATCAAATTTGCCTGTAGGCATTTTTGTGTAATGGAGTCTAGCAGTTTATCCATGTTTGAACCCTCTATATGGTAATCCTGCCCTTATTAAAGCAGATCATTTGCGCCTTGCCCTCTTTTTTGTAGTGAAAGAGCAGTTATTTGTCATGAAATTAGAGTATTGGGCAGATCTGTCGCAAATCCAAACCAGCCGTCGGCGTAGTTAAGGGCATAAAGGGAATGATACTTCCTCAGTGTGGTCTGCACATTTTGCAGGCCGTATCCATGCAGTGCCGGAGGAATTTTTGTCGTGACCGGTAACTGCCCCGGCTGTACATTCACCGGCAGCGAGCGGTTGCGGACAGAATAAAACAGTACATCCTCTTCCAGCAAAACCTGTACGAAAATTTGCCGGTCGTCCTCCGGCAACTTCTCGCAGGCCTCGATGGCATTGTCCAAGGTGTTGCTGATGAGGATGGTAAGGTCCACCATATTGATTTTGACCGCAGACAGATCATTGACCGAAAACTGAATGTCAATTTTGCGGTTTTTGGCCACAAACGCCTTCTGGTTGAGCAAGGCATCCAGCGCGGCGTGATGCGTGTTGACCAGCAAAATGCGGTCTGTCTGCGATGCCCGTAACCCCTGCACATACTTTTGCAGTGCCCTTGTATCAGGCGGTTGCTGTGCCAGCATCCCTGACAGCGTGTCCAGATGTGCCTGGAAATCATGGGTCCGTTTACGCTGCTGGGCGTAAGCCGCACTCAGCGCTTCGATGCTCTCCTGCTGTGCCTGTGCCCTTGTCCGCAGGCTGAGTGACTCCTCCCGAAAGTGCGCATTCTGTTCCATCCAACTGACCAGAAACATTGCCGCCGTTTGCAGGAAGGCAAGGAAGACTGCACAGACAAAGAGCGGAAACACGTCCATTTGGCCTTTTTGAAAGCAGCTGCCAAAGAAGGGAATGAGCAAAATACTAACTATCGAGAGCAAAGTTGGGACGGTATACCATTTCCAGTTTGTGGTTGCGGTAACTTTGCTCTTGCGGATTCGATTGAGCAAATAGAAAAGTAATATTTCGATCATGTGGATGATAATAGAAACCGGAACCTGATCGCTTAAATCGATTGCGGTGGATTCGCCGGATTGCCAAAACACAAATGTTGCACAGAGATTGTCAACACAGCCCATCGTTGCATAGTAAATGATCGTCATGTACAGGCCAAACAAAAGGCCGCTTTGATACAAAATACAGTGCAATAGAAAAAAAGCAGCGCACACATACAATATTTTACCCAAATTAGCCAATCCCGGATCAAGCAGGTTTAGGCCTGTCGCCATTAAAGCGGTAAAGCACACAGCAATAAGCCAATGTATCCCCGGCCTGTGTTTTCTCTCTGAGAGTCCGTCAAACAGCAAGATTGCCGCAAAGCATTCCAGCCCTGTCCACAAGTATGTCAACAGATATTCCTTCACTGCGATGTCCTCCACTGCCGGTTCTTCCATGCCAGATACTGGATTTTGATTTGCGAATATCCCTTGCGGCTGACAGAAAGCTCTTTGCCGTTGCTTAAAATGACACGGTCATAGTTGAGCTTTTTGATATGCGCCATATTGACCAGGTAGCTTTTTTGTATGCGCAAAAAGCCTTCCGGCTCCAGTTCACGGGCCAGATCTTCCATCTTACCGTAAAAATGATCGCCGTTTTGCCGGGGGGTGACGGTGTACAGGTAGATCACTCGCTGATCGCAACCCATATAAATAATATCGCCATACGGCACATAGTAGGATTCAGCATTGACGGAAAAATGCAGCCCTTTTTCACCACGCGAAATTTCCGCCAGCGCATCGCGGAAATACACAGGCAGTTTTTGCTCCATCTCCTGTTTGAGCAGATAGCGAAATGCCCGCACTTCGTATCCTTCCAGGGAAAACTGGGGGTAATTGGTCACAAAGATGATAATTGTGTCAAGGTAGAGTTCCCGCACCCGCCTTGCAATGTCCATACCGCTCCGCTCTGGCATATCAATGTCCAAAAACATGATTTGGTATTGTGACAGGTCACGGTCACTCAAGCTTGTCGAGTGGGAATTCTTTGTGACGGCAACGGAAGTCCCCTCTGGCAGAGGTTGTTGTGTAATCGTTTCAGTCAGCCTCTGCAGAAAGTCTTTCTCATCATCACAGAGCAAAACATTGATTTTCATCGTTGTACTCCCGCCTTTGTTGCGCCGCAGCAGGCGTCCTTCTTTACACTCCAACATACGACCTACCCTCCTGAAAGTCAAGTTTTTTATCAGAATTACACTTATAGTGTAATTATACGTTTGCATTACACCGATTGGCAACCGCAATTGTATAAAATTGTCTTATCTTAAAGAAAATAACTGTGCGGGATGTTCAAACGGTCAGGATACAGACATGAAAAATACAGAGCGATTTTACTATATTGGCGATCACATTCGCCGGTTGCGGGAAAGCAAAGGGTGGACACAACAGGAGCTCGGCAAGCGGCTGGGGAAAAAGACCTCAACCATCAGCGCTTATGAGACAAACGCCAAACTGCCGTCCGCTGAATGCCTGATCGAGATGGCGGAATTATTTGGTATATCTCTCGACACACTGGTTTATGGTGAAAATGCGGAGCTGCTTTCTGTTCGCTCATTGTCACAAGAACAAAAAGGGCTGGTATCTGCACTGGCAGAATATTTTGGCACCGAATCCACAAGGCAAAAATCCATTGAACTACAATGGTTTCTCATCACAGAACTTGTTCGTCTCTTAAACCAGTAGTGCACCTGTTTCTATTGCTCATAAATCCACAAGATGCCCCGGCTACGCCGAGGCATCTGTTGTTTACTGGCATTTCATGTCGAAAGACTCTAATTTGGTGTCAAATTTGTGGTGTAGCAAATGATTCTATGGTATCTTGTGGTTACAGGAAAGGGTCAGCGAACCCGGGAACTGACCACGACTTGTAAAAGCCGTTACCGGCGCGCAGGTAATGGTCTTCGCTTCAAAACCAACTCCATCACCAAAAACCTGATGAAAAGGAGGACTTATGTGATGAAAACGCTGAGTAAGAAGCTCCTGACCGCTTGTCTGGCCCTCGTGATGGCTTGCGCAATGGCACTTCCCTCTTTTGCTGCAAGCTATCGTCCCAATGGACAATTTGGCTATCTGTTGAATATCAACGGCTCGACCGGCTCTGCCTACCAAGGCCGCGCCCTGAATCTGATGCAGACCAGTACAATGGGGAAAGATCAGAACTTTTTAATCGGTACACGCAGCGGCTACACTGGATATTACATGATGGTTACCGCAAACGTCAATTATGCTGTGAATCGATCTGATTCCAATGGACGTGCAATCATTTGGCCTCTGTCAACGGGCTCTGCCGATTCTCGTTTGTACGACAACAGTGAGTCTGTGATCCGACTGTACTATTCCCGTGAACTTTTAACCGCTCGCGAGCCCGTTGGTCCGTGGAGTACCGTCTATTTCGGTGGTAGCGGCATCTCTGTTTGGGTACGTGCGAACTGACATTACCACCGGAAGATTGCTCGCTGTTTCGAGAATCCTTCGAGATTATCCTCACATTTAACATTAGTGAATTGGGCAAGTGCGGCACAAGCGCGATGGCAAATCGTAGGCTTCAAAGCGATGTGTCGCACTTGTCCCACTTCATTTGTTATTGCCAATCAAACTTCTACAATGAAAGGCTTTGGGTAAACATGAAATTCGTGTTGAAATTGTTGTGCGTTAGTTTGGCTGTCGCCAGTCTTGCAGGGTGCACTGTAACCAATGAAGGAAGTTCGTCTCCAACGTCAGAAACCAATCTCACCAGCGCTTTGACAACTGCCGGAGATGGCCTATATGTCACTACTGACGCGGGAATCTATGAACTTCAAACAGTTTTTCCTGATTCCGCTAACCTGTTCTATACGGATGTCAATACAAAACAGCGTATTTTCTTGTGTGCAAATCCAAACTGCACACACGCAGATGAAAGCTGCCCGAGTTATATTTCAACACCTTCTACAATGTTTCCACCCATGCTATTACGTGTTGGAGATCAGCTCTTGGTGGTTTTCTCCGAAGCTACCGATTCCAGTAACCCGTACGCCATGTTGATGAACATGGACGGGTCTGATCGCCGAACTGTATTTGAACTTTCCTCCAACCAATATATACAAGGGGGATTTTGTACTACCGGGAATGATCTTTATTTCGACCTTTATGAAATTGGGGAAGACGGAGACATCACCTACCAATTGTGGTATGCAAACTTTGAAAGTGGTATCTGCGAGAAAGTGATGGACCTTGGCTCCGGTGATAGCCACTATTCGCTGTGTGATTGTACGGAAGATATGCTATGTCTTAATTATATCTCCCCCGAAGGAATTAGCTATTGTATGTACGATCCGCAAAGCAACATAATACAGGAACCATTTTATGTCGATAACAGTGCAAGTGGCAACTCCTTGGTTCGCGATGGATACCTGTTTGCTCTCAACGAGCAAAACAATAGTGTGCAAAGAATTAGCCTGACGGATAACGAAGAGAAAAGCGCCACTTTTACGGTGAAAGAGTCCTTCGGGGCCCCCAGTATGCGATACTTGTTTGATGGAAATTTGATGATTACCGAAACGCAGATGGAACCGGATGACAATTCGTATGATATGTGTGCTTATATCTTGGATTTTGAAACTGGAGACTGTACGGAGTTTACCTTGCAAACACCATACAACAACCGACCTGTGTATGTGTTGACAACCATTGGAGATCTTTGTTATGTCGCAACGGACTATACAACCTATACCCCCGTTTCCATTTCCGAAGATGGCACGGTTTCCAATTTCGATTACGTTGCCAATATTTATGCCTTTGTTACCAAGCAGGATTATGTAAACTCTAACTCCAGTGGTTATCAAATGGTTGACGATGCATTTGAATAATTTCTGAAAATTCCAATTTTCTGTTTCCAAATCAATATTATATATCACATATAACATATACTTCTTATTGCTTATGCCTTCTTCGATTCATGCAGATCTTGTTATTCAAAACCTGCAAAAAGCCTATCAAGTGCCAAATCGTGTATTTTTCTTCTTTTCACGTCAAAGGAAGAAAGTTCTTCGTCCAAAACAGGCTCTGGCCGGGGTGTCCCTCACCCTCGGCCCGGGGCTTTACGGCCTGTTGGGCCCCAACGGCGCGGGTAAAAGCACGCTGATCAGCATCATCACCGGTACGCTGGCGGCAGATTCCGGCGAGGTGCTCTGGTGCGGCAGGCCCGCGCGGGGCATTGCCTTCCGCCGCATCCTCGGCTATATGCCCCAGCAGCAGGGGCTGTACGACAGCTACACCGGCCGCCGGTTTCTCGCTTACATGGCGGCACTGAAAGAGATTTCCCGCAAAGCTGTGCCTGCCGAGGTGGACCGGGTGGCCGCGGCGGTCAATCTGTCGGCCGAGCTGGACAAGCGTCTGTCCGCCTACTCCGGCGGCATGAAGCAGCGGCTGCTGCTGGCGTCCGCCCTGCTGGGCGATCCCAAGCTGCTGATCCTGGACGAACCCACCGCCGGGCTTGACCCCAAGGAGCGGGTGCGCCTGCGCACGCTGCTCGCCCGGATGGCCGCCGACCGCATCATCCTGGTCGCTACCCATGTGGTATCGGATGTGGAGACCGTTGCCACCGAAGTAATCCTGTTGCGCGCCGGGCAGATCGTGGACGCCGCGCCAGTGCCGGAACTAATTGAAACTTACGCTCCAGGCAAAGGACTGGAGGATGTCTACCTCGCGGTATTCGGGGAGGGGGACGGGAAATGAGCCTGCTCACCGCCGAACTGCGCAAGGTTTGGGGCAACCGGGTGTTCCCGATGCTGCTGGCCGTGCTTGTGGCCGCGAACCTTCTATTACTCTGGATGGGCACCCGCCCCACCGCCAACCAGC
>CALVUV010000142.1 GCA_944363685.1 uncultured Bacilli bacterium | reverse complement strand
AGTGATGCTTTTTCATATAACAATACATTAGAAACAGTAATTATAGAAGATGGTGTAGAAGAGATAGGAAATAATGCATTTAAAGGTTGTTCTAGTTTAAAAAGTGTAACAATGACTGATAGTGTAACAGATTTAGGACAAGAGGCATTTAGAAATTGTTTATCATTAGAAGAAGTTAAATTATCAAATAATATTACAGTATTAAAACAATATAGTTTTGAAGGTTGTTGGAAACTTAAAACAATAAAATTACCAAATAGTTTAGTAAAAATAGAAACTTGCTGTTTTTATAACTGTTATTCCATAAACAATATAGAAATAGGAAAAAATGTTAGTGAGATAGGCTATTCAGTTTTTGCAAATTGTACTAATTTATATAATTTAACAGTAGATATAGCAAATAAGAATTTTGTTGTAACTAATGATATACTTTACACTGGCGATAAAAAGCAGATAAAAACACTATTAGCAGGAATAAAAAATGCAAGTAATCTAGTTATAGAAGAAGGAGTAGAAGAAATAGCAGGAGGCTTATTTAGCGTATGTGAAAAAATGGAAAGTATAAGTCTCCCTTCTACATTAAAAAGTATAGGTGGAGCAGCTTTTAATAGAGTAGCAACATTAGAAAATATAAATATACCAACTACAAATCAAAGTTATAAGGTGCAAGACAATATGATATTATCCAAAGATGGAACAGAATTTATATATGCAACGCCAAATAGAGAAGAAATAATAATACCAGAAGGAGTAAAAATAGTAAGGTCACAATCTATACATGGAAGTAAAATAAGAAGCGTTAAGCTTGAAAATGATGTAGAGACATTGGAATTCACAACATTTAGCGATTGTTTAAATTTGCAAAGTATTTCAATAGGGAAAAATGTAAAAAACATAAATGCAAGTTTTAAATCATGGGGTAGCATCTCAAAAGACATAACAGTAACAATTGATATAGAAAATCCTAACTATAAGGTTTTGGATAATTATATAGTAACAAAGGATGGAAAAACTTTAATAACATTTATTAATTTAATAAAAAATTTTGAAGTTCCAGAAGGAATAGAAAAAATAAGTAGAAGTGCTTTTACTTCTGCTGGTATTGAGAAAATTGAATTACCTAATACTTTAAAAGAAATAGAAGCTGATGCCTTTCAGTATAATGGAAATATGCTAGAAATAAATATACCAACAAGTGTAGAAAGTATTGGAAATAATGTTTTTTCAAACTGTTCAAATTTAAATGCAATAAATATAGATAAACCAGAAAATTCAATAACAGGATCACCTTGGGGAGCACCTAAAGGATTAAGAATAGTAAATTGGAACGGATAGCCTACAATTATGTCAAGTGAGGAAGCTCATTTGACATTTTTTTGTAAATAGTGTATAATATTACTTAGTGTTGCCAAGAGGGCAAGGATGAGATTAAAACCTAAAAATAAGAAATTAAGAGATGTGCGGTATAAAATTAGGAAAAAAGAGAATATTATATGTAATATAATAATTAATCGGACTTTGTATCTATTTAGGATAGATATGTAAATAAAATATAGTTTTAAAATAGGAATTCATAATTTGAGCGGTATAAATTATGAGATATTTCTATTGTATTTTGTGTTAAAGAATTCGATTAGTTTAAAAATATTTGAACTAATTTTTTTAGGTTTTTCTTAAAAATATAAATAAAGAAAGGAAGGATAAAATTTTATGACAAAAGAGAATGTAAAAGACAATGCAATAAGCATCACAAGAAACAATGTAAGAAATAATGAAAGAAAAAGTACAAGAAGTGATGCAAAAAGCAATTTAAAAAATAGGAATGAGAAATCATTAATAGTAAAAAAAGAAGGAGAAGAAAAAGTAAAAAGAGAAAGAAGACCAAGAAAAACAAATGTAAGAAATACAGGAGAAAGATCAATAGAAAAATCTGTAAAAAGAAATGTTAAAGAAAATCACATATTTAAAGGGTCAAAATTAAAAATAATACCACTTGGAGGATTACATGAGGTAGGTAAAAATATTACTGTATTTGAATATGAAGATGAGATTATAGTAGTAGACTGTGGGTTATCATTCCCAGAAGATGATATGTTAGGAATAGATTTAGTAATTCCCGATATATCATATCTAGAAAAAAATAAAGAAAAAATAAAAGGAATGATAATAACACATGGACATGAAGACCATATAGGAAGTGTTCCATATTTCTTGAAACAAATAAACATACCAATATATGCACCAAGATTGGCAGCAGGATTAATCAGAAATAAGCTAGAAGAACACAAATTATTAAGAAGCACAACTATTATAGAGGTAATGCAAGGACAAACTATTCAATTAGGAAAATATTTCAGCGTAGAAATAATTAGAAGCACACATAGTATACCAGACTCTGTAATGCTTGCAATAACAACACCTGTTGGTACAATATTACACACAGGAGATTTTAAAGTTGACTATACACCAATAGATGGTAAAATTATGGATTTAGGAAGAATTGCAGAACTTGGAAATCAAGGAATCTTAGCATTAATGTCAGACAGTACAAACGCAGAAAGAAAAGGATTCACAATGTCAGAAAGTTCTGTTGGAGATGTATTTGACAAATTATTTATACATTGTACAAAAAGAATAGTAGTTGCAACTTTTGCATCAAATGTTCACAGAGTACAACAAATAGTAAATTTAGCTGTTAAATATGGAAGAAAAATTGCAGTATGTGGTAGAAGCATGATAAACATGATAGAAACCGCAAGAGAGTTAGGGTATATAGACTGTCCAGAAGACTTATTTATAGATATAGACATGATAGGAACATATAATGATGAACAATTGGTAATAATCACAACAGGAAGTCAAGGAGAGCCAATGTCAGCACTAACAAGAATGGCAGCAGGAGACCATAGAAAAGTTACAATAACAGCAAATGACTTAGTAATAATATCAGCAAACCCAATACCAGGAAATGAAAAATTTGTATCAAAAGTCGTAGACGACTTAATGCAAATAGGAGCAGAAGTTGTATATAGTGCATTAGCAGATGTCCATGTATCAGGACATGCTTGCCAAGAAGAACAAAAATTAATAATAGCACTTGCAAAGCCAAAATATTTTATACCAGTTCATGGTGAATATAGACAATTAATGGCACATGCAGAAACAGCAAAACAAATGGGAATAGACGGAAGAAATATTGTGTTGATGTCAAATGGTAGAGTGTTAGAAATAAATGAAGAAGAAGCAAAACTAACAACTTCAGTACAAAGCGGTAGAGTATTAGTTGACGGATTAGGAGTTGGAGATGTTGGAAATATCGTATTAAGAGACAGACAACATCTATCACAAGATGGAC
>CALVUV010000141.1 GCA_944363685.1 uncultured Bacilli bacterium | reverse complement strand
TATTGTATGTGAAACATATTAAAAAGTTATCATTATGATAGCTTTTTTCGTATAAAAAGAGGGTGTTTTATTTTGAAAAAAAGTTGTAGTAGGTGTGGGAAAATACACGACATTAATTTTAAATGCTATGCTAATATGACTAAAAAGAAGGATAGTGAAGCAGTTAAAGTTCGTTCTACTAATAAATGGCATAAAAAAAGTGAAGAAGTTAAGGATAGAGACCATTATTTATGTCAATTATGTATAAGAAATCTCTATGATACTTATGATACTTTTAACTATAAAAAACTTGAAGTTCACCATATAGTACCAATAGAAGAAGATAATACGCTAGCATTTGATGATGATAATTTAATTACTTTATGTTGTTTACATCATAAGAAAGCAGATAAGAACTTAATACCTAGGGAAGTCTTATTAATGATTAATAGAGGTTGTTCTTTAAAAGATATAAAAGAGTTTATTTCTTCAAAGATAGTCCCCCCTACCTTTTAAAATTTAAAAAATAAACTTTTTTCAAAACCTACCCACCCCCACAAAACACAAAAAATGCCGAAAATGAAAAATGAGAGGTGGTAATATGGCACGACCAGCAAAAGCAATGGCAGTTAGTACTCAAAAAATTAGTAAAGAAGAAAGAGAAAATAGAGAAGAAACTGAGAAGAAGATTAAAGGTAAAAGTAATAAGTTGAAACCTCCTAAATATTTGAACGATAGACAAAAGAAAGTATTTAAGTTTATTTTAAATGAACTTAAAGAAAGTGATATTTTAGGTAATCTTGATGTCTTTGTTCTATCACAGACTGCTATTGCAATAGAAAGATTAGAGTCTTTAGAAAAACAAGCTAATGAAGATGCTAGTTTATTAATATCTAATTCATTTAAATCTACTAGAGATATGTATTCTAAAGATTTCTTTAGATGTTGTAATGAACTGTGTTTATCTCCACAGGCAAGAGCCAAAATATCCATAGTTGGTGCAAAAGATGCAGGTAAAGATAAAAAGTCTATAATGGATATTTTAGGTGATGATGAAGATGATTAAAAATCACCCTAGTTATTTATATGCTTATGCTGTTGTTAATGATCTAGTTGAAGCACCGACTGTATTTTATGAGAATAATGAAATATTTATAGAGCCAAAATATATTAAGTTGCAATGTCAAGAATTTTTAGATATAGCAGATGAAAAAAATTCTAAATATATTATCAATGAAAAAAGGGTAAAGAAAATTGATAAACTATGCAAAATATTAAAAATGGCAAAAGGATTAAAAGCAGGTGATAGCATCTATAATTCATTATCTGGTTATCAATGGCTTTTAATTGTAGCATCTCTTTGTACTGTATATAGAGAGAATAAAAAGAAAAGAAGATATGAAACTGTAGTTCTTGAAATATGTAGAAAGAATGGTAAAACATTTATTGTAGCCTTTCTTTTTTTTATACTTTTTTATTTAGAGCCAAAGTTTTCAAGATTTTTTAGTGTTGCACCAGATGGAGCATTAGCGAAAGAAATAAAAAAAGCATTAGAGCCTTTAATAAAAGTAAATTCAGATGTGTTAGAAGATGATGAATTTAAAATATTAAGAGATAGTATAACTCATTTACCAACAGAGAATATATATACACCACTAAATTACTCTACTTCAAGACTTGATGGAAAAGAACCTAGTGTTTATATTGTTGATGAAGCTGGAGCATTACCTAGTTCTTATGCAATTGAAGCAATGAGATCAGGTCAATTATTAGTGTTTAATAAATTAGGTTTCATAATCTCTACAAAGTACCCTACTATTACTAATCCTATGGAAGATGAAGTTAAATATTGTAAAGGTGTTTTAGATGGTACTATTGAAGATGAAACTTATTTCTCTTTATTATTTGAACCTGATGAAGAACTAATTAAAGACTGGACTACTAATGATTTAATTATTTTACAGTCTAATCCATTAGCAGTCGAAATAGAAAGTATATATTTAGATTTACTTAAGAAAAGAATGAAAGCTATCATTCAAGAAAATACTAGAGAAAACTTTCTAACTAAACATTGTAATATTATTTATCAAGGGTTAGGAACAGAATCTTATATAGATGTATCAGAAGTTCAAAAATGTAAAGTTGCTAAAATAGACTGGGCTGGTAGAAATGTTTATGTTGGTGTGGATTTAGCAATTTCTAATGATAATTGTGCAGTTGCTATGGTAGCAGAAGAAGATGAAAAAATACTAGCAGAAGTAATGGCTTTTATACCAGAAGGAAGAATAGAAGAAAAAAATGCAATGGAAAAAATTAATTACTATGAATTTATAAATGCTATGAAGTGTATAGCTTGTGGAGATAAGATAATTGATTATAGTGTTATTGAAGATTTTGTATTTTCTATTGAAGAAAAATATAATGTATCTATAATGGCTATTGGTTATGATAGATTTAATGCAATGTCATCAGCTCAAAAATGGGATACTAAATATAATACAGTAGTTATAAGGCAACATAGTGACACATTACATCAGCCAACAAAATTGCTTTATGAAAAAATAATGAGTGGTGAGTTTGAATATGAAGATAATAAACTTTTAGAGATTAATTTTTCTAATGCTAAATGTACTTTCGATACCAATATGAACCGTTATGTTTCTAAAAAGAAATCTATAGGAAAAGTTGATATGGTAATG
>CALVUV010000140.1 GCA_944363685.1 uncultured Bacilli bacterium | reverse complement strand
TTACTAATTTCTATAATAGGACATTTTGTTTTGTAAACGAAAGTACAAAAGCGGACATTTTGAAAAAAAAGTCACAATCTCGTCAAGCATTTTGTTAATTTTTTCTAATTTTTACTATAAAGTATTCATAATAACTTATAATTATGCTATTATTTTCATAGGAGGTAATATATGAATATATTAGTAACAGGAGGAACAGGCTTTATAGGAAGTCATACTTGTGTAGAATTGTTAAATAATAATTATAATGTTATTATCATAGATAACTTATCTAATTCAAGTATAGAAGTTTTAGAAAAAATCGAGAAAATAACTTCTAAAAAACCTAAATTTTATAAAATAGATTTATGTGATAAAGAAAAGGTAAAAGAAATATTTAATGAAAATAAAATAGATGCTGTTATTCATTTTGCAGGATACAAAGCAGTTGGAGAATCAGTTAGTAACCCTTTAAAGTATTACCGTAATAATTTAGATTCGACTCTTACATTATTAGAAGTTATGAAAGAAGTAAATTGTCATAATTTAATCTTTTCATCAAGTGCAACTGTTTATGGTACCCCTAAAGAGTTACCAATCAAAGAAGACTTTCCATTATCAACTACTAATCCTTATGGTACTACTAAATTAATGATTGAAAGAATTCTTAAAGATATTAGTATCTCTGATAAAGAAATATCTATAATTATTCTTAGATATTTTAATCCAATAGGTTCCCATAAAAGTGGTTTACTAGGAGAAAATCCAAGTGGTATTCCTAATAATTTAATGCCATATATTGTTAGAGTAGCTACTAAAGAATTACCATTTTTAAATGTTTTTGGAAATGACTATGATACCCATGATGGTACTGGAGTAAGAGATTATATTCATGTCGTTGATCTTGCTAAAGGACATATAAAAGCTTTAGAGAAAAGTATTAACTTCAAAGGAATAGAATATTATAATTTAGGAACAGGAACAGGATATAGTGTTTTAGATTTAGTTAAAACATTTGAGAAAGTAAACAATGTCAAAATACCTTATAAAATAGTAAATAGACGTCCTGGAGACATCGCAGCATGTTTCGCCGATCCTACTAAAGCTTATAAAGAATTAGGATTTAAAGCAGAATATGGTATAGAAGATATGTGTAAGGATTCATATAATTACATACTTAAGAATAAGTCTAACTAGGACTTTCTTTTTTTCTAAAAATATGATATAATATAGCCACCAAAAGGGGATGAGGTTATGGGTGATTATGAATTTAAAGAAATTACGATGAGTGAATTAAATTTATCTAAAATGAAAGATGTTTTGGCATGGTTTAAAGCACTAGCATTACATTTTAATTTACCATTTGTAGATTATGAAGATTTACACAAAGCAACAGAAAGGTTTTTAGTAAATTATGTAGAATTATCTAAATACAAGAAAGAAGATATTGATTTGTATTTAAAAAAACAAAAATATAGTAAACAAGCTTTATTAAATGAATGTATTTATAATTCTTTATTAGAACAACCCCTTATAAATATAGAAGATGTTCCTTTTGTAAATAAAGTAACCAATAATGGCATAATAACTTTAGAAACAACTATTGGAACAGTTAAATTAAGAAAAGCTAGTGAACATTTTAAAAATACTAAATCCTCATATATCTTTAATAAAAAGTTATTTGCAGAATGTTTTGATAGAACACTAGAATTTGTTAAAGAAAATGAAGAGTATGATGCAATTGTTAGTTATGTACCTAATATCTTTAAAGGAGGACATTACCATGCTTATGCTAAACATAATGATACTATTGTCGATCCTGCTAGTAATGTTATATACTTTGATAATACAGGAGAATTAATAGAACAAGGAGAAGTAATCTTTACTGATAAATACTCTAATATAGGTGGAGAAATAGGAGAAGAAACACCTCAACTTTTAAAAATGGCTTTAAAATAACTACTGAACTTAAATGCTCAGTAGTTTTCTTTTACAAATACTCTTTTAATTTATTAATAATTTCATCTTGAAAATCTTTGAAGTCATTAGCAAGTTCTAAGACTTTATCATCTATTTCTTTATCTTTATACTTAGCTAACTTCTTCTCTAAATCAATACTTCCCATAGATATACCTTTAATAAGCATATCAGCCATTGCCGAATCACTATTATCATCTTTAACTTCTTTATCAATACTCATATTAGCCATTACTTTAGAAATAATACCATTTTTTTCTTTTTTACAGTTATTCTTATTTAATATCTTTTTAGCTTCTTTAAAATATCTTTCATAACCTTTAATAATATCTTCAACAGTATCTTTAATTTTATTATCCTTCTTCTCTAAAGTAGTGCTAAGCTTAGTTAAAGTAGAAATAGCCATCTCACTATCTTTATAAATATGATTAACAATTTCTAAACTTTCATCCATTTAAATCAGTCCTTTCATATTTAATATGAACTTTTTTTAATCTTTTATTCCAAATATTAAGAGAAATTGATATAATTAATAAGGTAGAGGAAGTGGAAAGTATGCTTAAAGACATAG
>CALVUV010000139.1 GCA_944363685.1 uncultured Bacilli bacterium | reverse complement strand
ATCATCTCCCTTATAATATTTTTGATAAATAAAAATCTAGTATGTTTTTTATTTACACACTAGATTATACACTGTCAACAAAATAACGCCCCGGCGCTAAAAAAGAGCGCGCCGAGGCTTGCCATCACGAATAATTCGACAATATTCTTTCTTTCTCTATTTTTACCATCTTATTTTTTTCGTGCCCAAGAGTTAGTCCTTACGGACTAGGACTCATCACGAGGCGGAACGAGCCGTGAGTGTGAGCATTACCAGTAAGATTAGTGTGGCCGAAGTTGAAAACTCCCGCTCCAGAATCATTATTATAGTAACCGCCGCGCAACAACCAGGGATACGTCTCGTTTACCATGTTGTGATAATCACTATACCAGCCACTTGTTTCACTTAATCCATGTCCTTTACATTCTTCTCCATTACATGCTGTACTTGGATCTCCTGTTGTATATAAATTATAATATTTACTATCTAATGTTAAGGGTTCACTGAATCCACTATTTGCAGCCATATTATTATAGTTTGCCATTACATATTCCCAAGCACCACCTGACATGTCATAGACTCCATAGATTGTTCCGGTTGTACTTGCTCCTACTCCTTTTCCTACTGTTCCATCTTCTGTTCTTATATTATTATCATATTCATATTGACATCCATAATCAGTATTAGGGTTTGATGGACTTCCATAACTACATCCTGTTATATAGACATTACTTTTATTTTGATATACTTCCTTATTTGCACCTGTGAAATTCTCATTTCCTAGTTTTCCATATCTTGACTGACTAAGGTAACTTACTACTGCCCATTCATTATTCTTCATTGCATGAGAATTCATACTTGTACTAAAGCCATATCTATTTCCTGCTGCACTTACCTTTAACCCTACATTATAGATATTACTTACATTTATATATCTCCAACTTGTAACGTTTGGCTTTATCATTGGATCTAAGCTAGTTGTATTTCCTCCTCCATAACTTGCACTTGGATTACTACTACTTGTCTCAAACTTTCCTACCCAGATTCCTGATAGTTCTTCATCTCCATATGTAAAGGCATCAGGTGTATACCAGTTCTTAGGTTCTTCTGTATCTAAATATTTTGCACTACCATTATCTTTTATATCTGTATCTACAAATTTTACATCTATCTCACCTGGAAGTGCCACTGTTGGACTACTATTTAGATATGCTCCTCTTTTTCCATAATATGTTGAGCCGTGTCCTGCTATTGTATAACTATACCTTGGTATCCAGACCCACATTGTCTCTACATCATCCATATTTATCTCTGTTCCTACTGGAGCGCTTTGATATGCTGCTAACTTATCACTTTTTACAGTAACTGCATTAGCCCATATTCCCATATCATAGTTATACCAGCCATTAGTAATATCTGTCTTAACCCAATTATATCCATCATGGCGCACTGCTATCATATTACTATCCATCTCTGGAGCATTAACAACATCATTTCCTTGTTCAAATCTAGAATCATCTAACTGTTGTGTACCAAATACTCTAAGTTGTCCTAAAAATGCTTTTCCCATCGCTTCATTAGTTGCATTTATATTTAACCATACTCTTAATTCTCCCTCAATAGTCTCATTAGCATCTATTATTCCATAATTTATTATTGATGAATCTGATAATGTTCCTGTTACCGTTCTATCCCCCATTTTTATCTCATATCTTACATCTCTAGGATCTAACAATTCACAAGCACTACCATCTGTAGTTTGACAACTACTAATTAACTCTTCATCATCAATTAAAGACAAAGTATAATATATATCTATATTACTTTCATTCTTTAATGAAAACACATATGGTTCATAAGTCTTTCCTTCTTCATCATAAGTAGGTATAGCATTAGTAAGTTGAATTCCTTCAGTATTTGATTCATCTAAAATTAAATCTAAATCACCTACTACTATTTGAACATCCTTTTTCCCATTAAATGCAGTTCTAAGCCATGCATATGTTATACCTATCACTGCAATTATAAGAATTATAAGAATAGCAACTATAATTTTTTTCTTATTACTACCTATAACTCTTTGATTTTTATTTATCATTTATCTTTATCAACCTCCCTATATTATCAAATTATTCTAACATTATTATAGCAAATTTTATAGAATATGGAAGAAAAATATCAAAAATATTCACTTCAAATTAACAAAAAGAGCAATTAATTAGCTCTTTTCCTACATTAACATATTTACTTGACTTTTATTTAATCCAGTCACTTTCATAACATCTTTTATAGGTATGCCTATATTAAGAAGATTTTTAGCAATAGAATTTTTTTCATTACTAGCTCCTTGTTCTATTCCCTTTTCAATTCCTTCTTCTCTAGCAATATTACTATGATATTCTATCTTTAAAGCTTCCTCTTCTTTTCTTCTTTTCTCAGGATCATATAGTCCTATATTATCAATATTATTTGTTAATTCATATAACCTTTCTGCTACTTCCATTAAATCTTCATCTCCTTCTGCTAACTTTTTTATTTCTAAATAATCATCTAACATTAATAT
>CALVUV010000138.1 GCA_944363685.1 uncultured Bacilli bacterium | reverse complement strand
ATGACTACAAACAAGGTTTACCTTTGTTTGTTATCCACATTATAAATCGGTATCATTTTAACTAATGTTTAACAGTTTTTAGTAGCATAAAACTTTAGTTTATGATATGATGTTATAGTAGGTGGTGATAGTAATGCAAGGAGCTCTTTTATTTATTATTAGTGCTGTTATAGTCTTAGCGATTGTAATTACCCTTATTATTACTATTTTTAAGAAGAAACATAAGAAGTATTATCAAGATATATATGATGAGTTAGAACGAGAAAAGAATTTAATTGGTAGTACTCCTGTACTTTTAGAGCTTTCTAAGTTAGAACCTATTATTAAAAATGAAAAAATGGAAGAGAAGTATCAAAAATGGGAAGAGAGATTTGATATTATAAAGAATGAAGAACTTCCTAAGATTGATGATATGTTAATAGAATTAGATACGCTTTTAGATAAAAAGGAATATAAGACTGCTAAGTTTAGAATTGCTAAACTTGAAATAGAGGTTTATAAAGCTAGAGAACAAGCGGATGATTTGTTAGAGCAGATAAAAGAGATAACTTTATCAGAAGAGAAGTATCGTAGTATTATTAGTAAACTTAAGACTAAGTATAGGACTTTAAATAAAGAGTATAATGAACATAAAAATTTATATGAAGAGATGGCAGAGGCAATTGAATTACAACTTGAGAATATAGAGAAGAGATTTTTAGAGTTTGAACAAGCGATGGATGATAATATGTATAGTGATGTTGTACATATTGTTAAAGCGCTTGATACTATGATTGAACATATGGATATTGTAGTTAATGAAGTTCCTGATTTAATGCTTATGTGTAAACAACTTATTCCTAAACGTATTAAAGAGATTGAAGATACATCTAAAGATATGATAGAGAAGGGATATCCTATTGAATATCTTAATCTTGATTATAATTTAGAAGAGTCTCGTAAGAATGTAGGTATTATCTTAGATAGAATTAAAGTTTTAAATCTAGAAGATTGTATGTTTGAACTTAAAACTATTCTTGATTATTTAGATAGTATTTTTGTTGATTTTGAAAAAGAGAGACTTTCAAGAAAAGTATATGATGAAGGTATTAGAGATTTTAATAAGAAACTTAAGAAGACTGATAAAGTAGTAACTGATATATATGAACAGTTAGATGATATTAAGAATATGTATGATCTTAATGAAGAAGATGTTAATATTATTTATGAAGTTAATAAGGATTTAACTTCTATAAAAGATGATTATAAGAATTTATTAAATAGGGTTAAGAATAAAACTACTCCTTTCTCATTAATTACTAAAGAGATAGATGAACTTACTATTAGACTTAAACAAACTGAATCTACTTTAGATGTAGCTTTAAAATCTTTAGGTAATATGTATGAAGATGAACAAAGAGCTAGAGAACAGTTAGGTGAGATTGATAAGTTATTAAAAGAGTGTAAGGAGAAGATGAGAGAGTTTAAATTACCTATAATTAGTGATAATTATTTTGTTGAACTTAATGAAGCGAATGAAGCGATAGAAGAAGTAATTAAAGAGTTATCTCGTAAACCTATTGTTATTAAGACACTTAATACAAGGGTAGATACTGCTCGTGATTTAGTATTAAAACTTTATAATACAACTTTAAATATGCTTAAGAATGCTAAGTTAAGTGAAATGGCTATTGTTTATGGTAATAGATATAGATTCTTACATAGTGATATAGATGAAGGGCTTGATAGAGCTAGTAAATTATTTTTTAAGGGAAATTATGAGAGTTCATTAAAAGTTTGTATTGATACTTTGAGTCTTGTTGATGATAATATTGAAGGGAAACTTAAAAGATTATGAATTCTAGTGGAAAAAGTAATTATGAGTTTTTAACTGTAGCGGTTGTATGTTTAATACTTGCTTCTATAGTTTTAGGAATTGCTCTTAATAATGTTCGAAATGAAAGATTTAGAGTTTTTAGATATAATGCGAAAATAGTTGGTATCAATGCTATTAATTATGAAGCTAGGAATAGTGAGGATGTTGTTTACTTATATGAACTTATAAATGATAATTTAATTAAAGAAGTTAAGAATAGTTTTTCTGGTGATGAGGCTTGTGATTTGTATGCATCAAAAGTAGAGTTTGTTGATGATAAAAAAATGGTAACTTTACAATGTGGTAATTATTTAATATATAAGCAAGATATTACTGATAAAAAATATGATATCTATAAAGTTGATGATTGGTCTTTTGAGAAGAAAGATGGTAAGGATATAGATACTATTGATGTTTATTCTTTAAATAAGAATGGTAAAGACTTATTAAATGGTTTTTATGAAGAAGACTTGTTTGTTAAACTAGTTGCTTCAAATTATGGTGATGAGTATAATAGTTTAGAACAAATTGAAAAAGATTTTGATGTTAAATCTAAGAAAGCTTATAGGAAAAGAGTATTGATTAATTAAATTGATATTCTTTCTTTATTTTGATATAATTATATTGGAGTAAGTGATAGTGTGAAAAGTTTTATGGAAAACTAGACATACTAGATGAAAATGATATTGAGATGAAAATCTTAATTCAAAA
>CALVUV010000137.1 GCA_944363685.1 uncultured Bacilli bacterium | reverse complement strand
AGTAATGGAAGTTATATAACATCAATTACAGAGGAAGGTCCTCAATATGGAAGTGAACCTAGTCAAGTGACTAATGGACTATATAGTATGAATGATGAAGATGGAGTAAGTTATTATTATAGGGGAGCGGTAACAAATAATAATGTTCAATTTGGAGAATATACAAGTGATTATTATGTATATAACTATAGTAGTAGATATTTCCAAAGTTTAGAATCTTGCCAAGAATATAATAGTAGTTGTAGTGAAAGTAATAAAGTAAAACTAGCATCAGCAGGAGATAAGATGTATTGGAAGATAGTAAGAGTAAATGGAGATGGTAGTTTAAGATTAATCTATAATGGAACGAGTGCAAATCCAGATAACAGTGATTTAGCACATTCATTTGCAGTAGGACAAGTTCCATATAATTTAGAGTATAATGATCCAAAATACACAGGATATACTTATGATAATGGAACAGATTCATTTATAAAGAAAGAAGTAGATACATGGTATAAAAATACATTGGGAAGTAGTAGTTATGATAGTAAAGTAACAGGAGGAAGATTCTGTAGTGATAGTAGTGGTTATAGAGAAGAAACAGCAGTAGGAGGAAATGTCTTTGCAAGTTTCGATAGGTTAGCTCCAGTATATGGAAAACTAATGGGATTAGAAATGCAAGAAAATGTAACACCAACATTGAAATGTCCAAGTACAACAGAAAGTTATGGAGGTTCATATAGATTAAAAGCAGGCTTAATAACAGCAGATGAGTTAGTATTAGGAGGAGAAACATTTGGTGTTGTAGGAAATAGTTATTTAAATCCTGGAGAATCGGGAATGTATTATTGGAGTATGACGCCGGCCGATTTCGGTCTTGGTAGTGCTGGTGTATGGACTGAGTTTGGTGTCCTCGGTAACGGCGGTGTAGATGGCGGCGATGCTGTCCGTCCAGTTATCAATGTGACCACTGATGACGGGTTTACGTCTGGAGATGGGACTGCTAGTAGACCATATACGATTTCTTAGGTAGAATTAGGCAAATGACTCCTCATTTGCCTCGGGGATTAAACTGTAAGTGACGTGCTCTTTCTTTGGTGTTACCCTTTCTTTTGTGGCTACTTTTTCGGCCTTTTTGGTTCGCCGGCCGATTTCAATAATGGTAATGCTAATGTATGGAATGAGTTTGATAACCTCAATAACAACAATGTAGATAACAACAATGCTGTCCGTCCAGATTCCTACTAAGGCTAGAAATTAATCTAGTGTCACCGTATTTTGTTGGCTAAGGCTTACAAATAGAGGAAGTTTTGAATGGAAACAAGTTTAATTCCCAGGGCTTTGCCCTAAATATATAATATAGATGTTCATGGACTTAGAATAAAGTTCTTGAACTATCCCTATATTAAAATAATTTGATAGCAAGAAGTAGTATGTTTTTATGTATTACTTCTTTTTTGGAGTTAGTATGAAGAAAGGAATACCAATAAACAAATATAATTATTATAAAAAAGATTATGCTAAGTATCTATTACTTGTTAATAGTAAAGATAAACTTATAACTTATGGTATTGATGCTAAGATAGTGGCATATCTTTTTAAAATAAAATATTGTGATGAAATTATACTTGATAAATCTCTATTAGATGATTTGTTAGTACTTAAAGAAAAGTATCACTTTAATATTGCAGTGGTTGGCTCTAAGATAAGAGAATATTATTGTAGTGAATTTAGTGATTATTTAAGATTAAAAAATAAAAGTAAGAAGTATGTTAAGGAAGTAGATTGTTATGGAGAAGAATGATTCTTTTAAAATAATGAAAAATACTAAAGAATTAGTTGGTGATGTAGTAGAGTTTTCAAGAAATTTTCCTAAAAGTGAAAGTGTTTTGAAGAAAAATTTACAAGATGAATTATTTAACTTAGTTAAATTATTAAATTCATATATTGTTAATAGAGATAGTAGTAGAATTAGAGAAAAATATATAAAAGATTTTATTATTAGTCTTTCGATGGTAGATTATTATTTTGAATATTTATACTTAAATAAAATAATTAGTTTTAAGAAATATAAAGATTTAGTTGGTGATGTAATTACTATTAGAAAGCTTGCTTATGGGGTATTAAAGAATGAAAAAGAGTTGTGTTAGTTATGATACTTTAGTTGATTATAATAAAATACTTGATAGTTATAGACTTGTAGTTAAGAATACAGAACATAAAGAGAAATTATTTAAGTATAACTTGTTTTTATCTAGTAATTTAGTTAGTATTTATAATTCTTTAAAAGACTTTAAATATCATCATGGTAAATATAATATCTTTTTAATAAAAGATCCTAAATATAGGGTTATTATGAGTGAAAATTTGACTGATAAAATAGTTAATCAAATGGTTAGTGAATATATTTTAAAACCTGTCTTAGAACCTAAGCTTATAGATAGTAATGTTGCGACAAGAAAAGGTATGGGTAGTAGTTATGCTTTTAATCTTTGTAAGAAGTATATTAATAACTTAAAAAGAAAAGGGAAAGAAGTATATGTCCTTAAGTTTGATATAAAGAAATACTTTTATAATATAGATCATGAT
>CALVUV010000136.1 GCA_944363685.1 uncultured Bacilli bacterium | reverse complement strand
TATAGATACTTTATAATAGGACATTTTGTTTTATAAATACTTATGAAAAAAGCGGACATTTTGTTTTATTAATCACACTTTTCTTAAAAAATACTTTATTTTTTAGAATTTCTATGCTATATTATATGAGTAATCAGTTTATGGGCTGTTAGCTCAGTTGGTAGAGCAACTGACTCTTAATCAGTGGGTCTAGGGTTCGAATCCCTAACAGCCCACCACTATATAGAGATTCAACTAGGTCTTTTGGCTTAGTTTTTATTTACTAATAAATATACAGGGGTGAAATAAAATTATGATGTCAGAACAAACAATTAAATTGATAGAGTTAATAAACAAAGGAAAAACTTGTAATGAGATATGTCATCTTTTAAACATTTCAAATAAGCAACTTTATAATAACTTAACTATTTTACAGAATAAAGGTTTTCATTATAAAAGAAAATACTATTCTAATGGTGCAATTGTATATAAACCTATTAATACTATTCTCGAACTTAAAGATTTTTATAGTAAGAAAGCCGTAAATATAATAACATCTCATAATGAAGTTGAAATAAAGACTCTAGAAATTTCTGATTTACATTGTGGAAATGAATTAGAAAGATTAGATTTATTAGATAGGGTTTATAATTATTGTATTAAAAATAATATACATATTATATTTCTTTGTGGAGATATAATAGATGGAACTTATACAAAAGGAAATCAAAATATTAAAGATACTTATTATCAAATTGAACACGTTATTAAAAAATTTCCATTTGATAAAAATATATTAGTTATCTCTATAGCTGGCGACCATGATTCTAGTAGTTTATATAATAATTGTCAAGATATTATTACTATGTTAAAAAACTATAGGCACGATATTATTTTAGGTAACTATAGTAATATGTTCGTTCATTTAAAAAATGATACAATCCATCTTTTCCATAAAATTAATGGAAGTATTTTTATGGAAGAAGATGTAGCTATTGTTTATCATGGTCACTATCATAAATATAGTGTTAATCAAAAATCAGATGGTACATTACACATAACAGTTCCTTCTTTATCTAATATTAATCAACCAATGCCAACAGCAATACAATCAACTTTAAAATTTAATAAAGGTTATATAAATGAAGTATATTTAAATCAGATATATTTTGGAGATGACGATTATATTTTAAATGAAACAAAATTTAATATATCAAAAAGGAATAATATTCCAAGTTCTAGTATACGTAATCAAGAAAAAGAAAGAAAAGAAATTTTTGATGATTATACTAAAGAATCAACTATAGATGATAGTAAAAAATTAGTTAAAAAAACTCAAAGATTAAGTCAAATAGAAAAATTTAACCAAAAATATGGATTATAATAAAGATAGCTAAAAATCATCTTAGCTATCTTTTTTTATATTCATTTGTTATCCACATCATAATTACTTTTACAATATAATCTACTTCCACATCAGTTAATTCTCTGTTTTTGGGAATACCATACCATTTATTTAGACAACCTCTACAACAAGTTGCAGTTGCATGTTCTGCAATAAAAACAGGATGCCCTCTCATAGGTGTTTGTTTTCCATCGTTAGGAATAATACTTGGTCTTAACCTTTTGTTTATAAAGTCATAAGCGTGATTTTTAATTTTATCTAATCCTTTTTTATCAATATATTCTATATCTTTTTCTTTAAGATGAAAACTACTTCTAAACTTTGATTTAGATAATCTATATAATAAATAATTTATATCTTGCATTAAAACACCTTCTTTACAAAAACAAATTCTATAATTATACTAACACAAGAGGTGGTATTTTTGAAAGTAGTTCATCCATTAAAACCAATTTATAATAGTGAGTCTAAAGTTTTAATTTTAGGAAGTTTTCCTTCTATTAAATCAAGAGAAAATAGTTTTTATTATGCTCATCCTAAGAATAGATTTTGGTCTACTTTAGAAAAGGTATTTAAGGAAAATATTGGAAGTTCTAATCAAGATAGGGAAAAGTTTCTCTTAACTCACAAAATCGCTCTTTTTGATGTCGTATATAGTTGTAATATAACAGCATCAAGTGATAGTAGTATTAAAGATGTTATACCTAATGATATTAAGAAAATTGTTGATAAAAGTAAGATAGAAGCGATATTTACTACTGGTACTAAGGCATATAGTTTATATAATAAATATCTTCTTAAAGATGTTGGGATAGAAGCGATTAAACTTCCATCTCCATCCCCTGCTAATTGTAAAAGAGGTATAGAAGAAGAATTAGTTAATAGTTATAGCAAAATAAAAGAATACTTGTACTAATTTACCCAAGTATTTTTATTTAACAATATCTTCACTATTTACAGGAAAATCTAAATTATTAAGTAAATCTTTAACTTCATTACTTACTTTTTCGTTTTTCAAGTCTACAATAACTTCTCCAGTATTATAGTCAGCTTCAACCTCTTTAACTCCTTTTATCATCTTTAAAGAGTTCATTATTCTGTTCTCGCAACCAATACACTTTATATTAGAAACATTATATTTTATTTTCATTATTAATCTCTCCCTTCTTTATAATTACAAACAAAATTTCTATCAAAAAATGTATCTTGTTCGATTGTTTTATTTTAATATATATGTTACATTATTAATGGAATATCTAGTTGTTTAGGTA
>CALVUV010000135.1 GCA_944363685.1 uncultured Bacilli bacterium | reverse complement strand
CTACATTTGAGCAAATGAATAGTGCGATAAATGACGCAATAGGAAATACATTAAGAAAGGAGTATTAATATGGCAGACATAAGTAATTTAAGTAATTATTTAAAAGATTTAGCTGACGCAATTAGAACGAAAAAAGGAACAGAGGCTCAAATACCTGCGGCTAATTTTGACACAGAAATATTAAATATTCAAACGGGTGCAGATATATCTGGTGTAACAGCTGTTGCGTCAGATGTCAAAGTTAACAAAAAGTTTGTTGACAGTACAGGTGAGTTAAAGTCAGGAACGTTTCCAGATATTTCTTATAATTCAACTTCCACAATGAGTTCTTATGAGTCGGTTGTATCAAATTTTAAAGATTATACAGAATCACAAGATTATTATAAGACTTTGTATTTGACAAAAGGGTTTAGAGGGTTTATTTATGAGGCTTTTGATGAAAAATTAGTCATAAAAGATTCTGTTGATACTTTACAATCTATAGAATTAGGTGAAGCTCCTTGGGTGTTAAGTGTTGGTTGTAAAGATGTGTATAATGAAAATACAGTTTTAATTGCACTAACCTATAATGATAGAGTAGATTTTTATTCTTATAATTATGTAGATAATAATATAAACCTAAGTAGTACCATAGTTGCTAGTGATTATGATATACCAGCAGATTCTCAAGGTAGATATACTCCTGTTTGTTGTTTATCTCCAGTTTCTGATTTAATTAGTATATCGTGGGGATTTTACAATAATTCTAATTTATCTTATTGTTGGATTTGTAAGTTAAAACCTGATTTCACATTTGATAAACTTCAACAAGTTTATGGTACTACATCTAGTAATAAGGGTTCTTATTTATCTAGTGTTTATTGGGTATCAAATGACATTATCGCTAAATGTTCTGGAACTTTTTATAATTTATCCGGAGGCGATGCATATTTGAATTTAAGTACAGTAAGTAAACGACTTTTGTATAATGATGGTATGTCTATTGCTTCTGTAAGTTCAACAATAAAGAGTATAGATGAAAATCAGGAATATTGTATTATTAGGTCATCTTCAAGCAGTAAAGAATATTTATTGAAAAAATTAAATATTTCTGCACCAGATATAGTGATTGGGGATACGATAAAGACATTTGCTATAACAAATATAGCATCGACTTCAGCAGTAATACAAGATGACTTAATTGTAATAGCAGAGTATGTAGATAGTAGTTATACTTCTAAGTTTTATACTTTAGATAGAAGTACTGATGTGGTTACAGAAATAAATGAACTTATTCCAAACTGTGAACCAACTACAACTCTTGGTGATAAACAGTATTTGGACTACGAAAGTAGAAAATATTTTTATATTTTAACAACAACAATAGATAATATAACGTCTATGGAATATGAAGGAAAGACTTTTATAGACACATCAGATGCAAATGCTACAAGTAATGATATTGTAAAAGATAAAACAGCATATGTTAATGGAGAAAAAATTATTGGTACATACGAAGAAGTTATGTCTCTAGATGAATATGCAGAATGTTTAGAATTATCACAACAAATATTAGGAGAGGATGTTTCATTATAATGAAAAAGAAAGAAAGGAATGTATGCTATATGTTAAAAAGATTTAAAGGGTTAAACAAAATAGATAAAGCATTGATAATAATTACAGTTATCATTATGGTCCTTTTAGCAGGAAATATGGTTATAAGTATAAAACATATCAGCCAATTTAATTCTATAAGAAACTCTGGTAATGACAGATGGTTTCAAGTGGAAGATAGAATTAAGGCATATGAACATAAAGTAGACCAACTAGAAGAGCAGATTAAAAATCTAAAATAAAGGAGGAGCCAGTGTGGAGTGGGCAGAACTAGCTAAAATATATGTTGAAATAGGTATCCTTGGTCTATGTGGTATTCTTACAGTAATGATAGCTTATCTTGGTTTTAAAAGGTCAAAAGAAGATAATAAAAATAAAGATAAAAGGCTAGAAAATAACCAAGATAAGCTCGATGATAGATTTGACGCTATGTTAAAAATGATACAAGAACAAAATCACGCTTTTCAGGAGCAGCAGTTAAAAAATAATGAAATTTTGATAAATAACATAGTACAGGGGGTAACAAGTCACGTACCTTCTTCAGAAGAAAACACAAAACTTACTAGAATAACAGAAGAAATAGATAAAACATTACAACAAATGTTAATATATACAAATGCCGATAGAGTTGATTTGGTTCAATATCATAATGGTGGTAAAGGGGTAAATAAACAAAGTTTTTTAAAAATGTCTATGACAAATGAGCAAGTAAAGGTTGGGGTAAAGCCTTTTATGTCAGAATTTAAAGACCAGTTTAGGTCAGTTATATCTTATATAACAAAAATGTTAAATGAAAAGGGGTATTGTTATATTGAAAATGCTGAACAAGTAAAAGAAGTTGACCCTGGTACATATGAATTTTTAGTAAACAGAGGTATTGAATCTAAATTTTGTATGGCGATACACGATACGCAAGAAAATTCTGTCATTGCTTTTGTGTGTGTAGAATACATTAAAAAAGAAAATGCTAGACCAGATTTAGTAGATAAAGTACTTAAAGAAAAACAAAAAGTTTTAGAAACTTTATTAAATTTATAAAAGAAAGGAGAAACTTATGTCAGA
>CALVUV010000134.1 GCA_944363685.1 uncultured Bacilli bacterium | reverse complement strand
GCTGGTGGTATAGCAGATTTAATTAATATTAAAAATAAATAAAGGGAGGAATAATTATGTTGCATGAAAAGGCTGGTTTTTTAGAAACTAATGAAGAACAAAAAGAAAGAATAGAAGATTTGAGATGTGCTTTTTCTAATATATATGATGTTATTGATAATAAATGTAAAAATAGTAGAGAAACATCATTAGCATTAACAAAATTAGAAGAAGCTCAATTCTGGGCTATAAAGGGTATTAGTAGAGAGGAGGAAGAATAATATGTTAAAAGGAATTGATATTAGCCATCATCAAAGAGGAATAGATTTAGGAGCTATTGATGTAGATTTCGTTATTTGTAAAGCTACAGAGGGTAATGGTTATACTGATGAAATGTGCGATACGTTTTATCAAAAAGCCAAGAGTTTAGGTAAGAAGTTAGGAGTATATCACTTCGCAAGACCAGATTTAGGAAACAGTCCAGAAGCAGAAGCAGACTGGTTTGTTAAAGAAACATTAGGTTATCATAAAGAAGCAATGTTAATACTAGACTGGGAGAGTGGTAATTTACAAGACACAGTTTGGGCTAGGAAATGGCTTGATAGAGTGTATTCTAAAACAGGTGTTAGACCAGTTATTTATATGTCTGCTAGTGTTATGAGGAGTGCTAACTGGGGAGATGTAGTTGCAGGAGATTACGGTTTATGGGTAGCTAATTATGGTTCTAATAATGGAACAGCTCAAGAAGAAGTATTTAATAGATACCCATTAAAATATTGGAATTTCTATGCACTATGGCAATATACATCTAAAGGTAGATTAAATGGTTATAATGGAAATCTTGACCTTAACTACTTTAGTGGAGACGGTACTGCTTGGGATAAATATGCAGGAGGAAGTCCATCATCTAGTAAACCATCTAATCCAGTAGAAACAAAATCTACAGATGAATTAGCAAGAGAGGTAATTGCTGGTAAATATGGTAATGGGGAAGATAGAAAGAATGCTTTAGGTAGTAGATATGATGAAGTACAAGCTAGAGTTAATGAGATATTAGGTACTAATAAGGTTGAGTATTATGTAGTGCAGAAAAATGATAATCTTACTAAGATAGCCAATAAGTATGGTACTACTGTAAATCAATTAGTAGCATGGAATAATATATCTAATCCTAATCTTATTTATGCAGGACAAAAGTTGAGAGTTAGATAAATATATATTATATTGTTTAGAGGACATCTTTTATAGATGTTCTTTTATTTTAAGATTTACATTTCAGGAATATAAAAGTAAAATAATTCTAGGAGGCAAAAAGAAATGAAGAAAATTAATAAAGTTTATGAAAGGACTATTATGACTTACGTCTTTTTACTTATAATTACTATGATAATTAAGTTGTTAGGAGGAAATTATTTTCAAGCAAATATTAATAATCATAGTTTAAATATTATTAATGATGTTGTTAATTTCTTACATTTAGAGAACATTTGGTATTTAATAACTACATATATTAATGTATATATAATAGCTAGTATTACAACAAATGATAATTCTAAGAAGCTTAAAATATTTGTTGCATTATTTATTCCAATAATAATAGCAGTACAGATATTAAAGAGTGGAGGGAATATAATATTTTTATTAGTGGATTTCCTTTATTTAGCTATAATACCTGCTTTCTATTCTATATATAACAAAGAAGCAGATTATAGTATAAAGAATTATATAATAATAGTAGTTATAATTAATGTAGTTCAAATGTTTAGTATGGTTATTAGAAATAATAATATAGAAATATTAGTAAACAACTTTATTATTAATTTTATTTACAATTTTGATTATTTATTATTGCTTATAATAATTTACAAATATTACTTTATGAAAGGGAGTGCAAATTTATGGCAAATGGTAGTGTATTTTGGTTCGCACCTACGGACTTTATTAAAAACTTTTCCAAAAAAGTTGCGAGAATACTTTATACTAAATAGTAGATTAAGTAATGAAGAAAAAGTAGAAAAAGCAATATATATACCTTTAATAATATTATTTAATTTATTTACATTAAGTTGTATTTTATTTATTGCAGTTCTTAATGGAACAATGATAGAGGCTATTTATATAACGTTGGCTTTTTGGATAAATAAAAGAGCTTTTGGAAAACCTTATCATTGCGAAACAGTTGCTAAATGTTTTGTTGTTAGTAGTATTAGTTATTATTGCTTAACTAGGATAACAACAGAAATAGGGGTTAGCTTCTTAATACCTATATTATTAGGAATATTATTATCATATTTTACAGCTCAGTTAGTAGAAAAGAAATATGAAAAGAAATTATATAGAGGTATGCCTGAAGAGGATTTATATAAGATAGTTGGATTAGTTACAAATAATGAATTAGAGAAGAAAATGTTAAAGGAATATTATTGCGACAGGATGACACAGACAGCAGTCGCTATGAGAAATAATTATAGTATTTCATCTTTTGAAAAAAAGAAAAAGAAAATACTGGATAAATTAAAGGAAGCCTAATAGGGCTTCTTTTTTTATGGAAAATTATGGGTAGGAAGAACGAGAATGAAAGTAAGAAAGGAGATTAATTTCAATTATTTAAAGTAGTTGTTATTAATTTCCTTTTTGTCTTTTGGAGGGATAAGTTATGTATGGTAATCCATATTTTAATCAACAAACATATCAGCAA
>CALVUV010000133.1 GCA_944363685.1 uncultured Bacilli bacterium | reverse complement strand
TATATATAAATCTAGGGTAAAATAATTCGTCATTTTATTCTATTTCTAGTAGAAAGAAGTTTGTCATTCTACATTCTTTCTTACCTTTACTATCTATATATTAACATATATTTAACTTAATAGTAAAGAAAAAGATGATATAATTTACATCATCATATCATCTTGAAAATCACTAACAGCATTAGCAGCATTCTTAACTTTTTGTTTCATCATATTAAGTTTAGCTGGATTTTTCTTAAAATATTGATAAACTCCATAACCTGCTGCAGCCATAACTCCTGCTGTTATCATCATTTTTTTCTTATCCATAAATTTTGCCTCCTACAAGTATTATGGATAGATAGATTTAAATTATACCATTTTTTAAATAATAATCTAAAGTAGTTCTTCTTTTCTGTTCATTATTATTATTAATAGCCATTTCTAAAGCTTTAATATCACCTATTAAAATAAGTTTCTCTTTACTTCTAGTAACTCCTGTATAAATTAACTTTCTATAAAGCATTTTATTATAAGATTTAACTATAGGAATTATTACAGTCTTAAACTCACTACCTTGACTTTTATGAATAGATATAGCATAAGCTAGAGAAAATTTATTAAACATAGTAGGTGTATACTTAACTAATATATCATCAAAATCTATATATATTTCTTTTTTATTAGCAAGTTTAATTCTCTCAATTACTCCAATATCTCCATTAAAAACATATTCATCTGGCATATTAGTAAGTTCTATTACTTTATCATTTTCTCTATAAGTAACTTCTCCAATATTAACTTCTTTTTTCAAAGAACTTTTAGGATTAATAAACTCTTGTAAAGTTTTATTAATATTATCAATACCGTTAATAGTCTTATATAAAGGTGCTAGAACTTGTAAATCATCAGTATTACACTTTTCTACTTCTTCTTTTATTTTCTCTAATACTTTATTATCAGGACACTTTATAAATTTCAAATCTTCTCCTTTATTAAAGATATCTTTATCAAGTATACCTTCATTAATATTATGAGCGAAAGTAATAATATTAGAATCTTTTCCTTGTCTATATAAATTTTTTAATTTAATAACTTCTATCTCTTCACTATCAATTATATCTTTTAATACATTCCCTGCCCCAACACTAGGTAACTGATTAGCATCACCTACAAAAATAATTTTAGCATTACTAGATAATCCTTTTAAAAGATTAGAAAGTATTAAAGTATCTAACATACTAGATTCATCTATTATAACAAAACTAGCATTACTTTTATTATACTCATTTACTTGAAATTTATCTGTATCTTTATTCCATTTTAAAAATCTATGAATAGTAGAAGCTTTATAATTAGTCGCTTCACTCATTCTCTTACTAGCTCTTCCTGTAGGTGCCAAAAGTACTAAATTTTCTTCTAAATCTTTCAACTTAAATTTATTAATTGATTGATATAAGTCTATAATACCTTTAATAATAGTAGTTTTACCAGTACCAGGTCCACCAGTTATAACAAGACATTTATTAGTTAAAGCTTTATTAATCGCTTCTTTTTGTTCATCATTATAGATAATATTATTTTTTAATTCTATTTCTTCAAAGATCTTATCATAATTTTTTAATTTTTCTAAAGGAGTATGAGCAAGTAATCTAAGACGTCTAGCAATAAATATTTCTGCATCATAATATTCTTTTAAATAAATCTTACCTTCTTTAACAACAATTAATTCATCATTTATTAAAGAGTTAATAGAATCCAAAGCTAACTTATCACTAACTTCACTAATTAATACTTTATTTATATAAGGAATAATTTCTTCTAAATAAAAATATGTATGAGAAACTTTATTAGTAAGTTCAGTTAAAACATAAATAAAAACTGCTTTAACTCTTTTAAGATCTAACTTATCATTATTATTCTTTAAAAATATATAATCACATACTTTAAAAGATATATCATCAATAAAGTAATATGCTCTATAAATATCTTCATCTAAATAAGAAAAACTATTCTCTTTAAATTTACTATATATTTTTAAACTATCTTTAGTAGAAAAACCTAACTTAGATAGATTTAAAACAACTTCATAACTACCTTGATAAGCCTTTAAGGCTTCATGTAATATTCTAACTTGTTTTTCACTTACTCCTTTAACAAGTAATAAATTATTAGGATTTTCAAGTATTACATTAAAAGTATCTTCATGAAACATAGAAACAATATTTTCAGCTGTTTTCTTACCTATTCCTTTAAACATATCACTAGAAAGAACACTAACCATAGAATCAGTTTCTTTAGGCATAATTCTCTCAAAAGTATTAACTACAAACTGTTCTCCATACTTTTGATGATTAACTAAATTACCTTCTAGATTATAGGAATCTATCTCATTTAAGTCTGGTAAGTAACCCGTAATAGTAATAGTTTTATTAATAAATTTATCTAAATCACTACTTGCTTCTTTCACTTTAAATAATCCTATTAAATAACTATTATTACTATTATGATAAATTGTCTTTTTAAAATTACCTGTTATTCTACTCATAGTTTCTCCTATTATTAATTATTTGTTTCAATTTCTTTAATCTTCACTTATTTAAGAATTCCTATTTTTAACAGTTATTCGGAAATTCCGAACAACTGATTTTTCTTCATTTTGTATTCTCTACTTCTCCAATTAAACTATCTAATAAATAGTTTTTAATCTTAACATTTTTAAAAGTATTAGAAGGAATATCTCCTTTTACTTTAACTTTTAAATAATTACTAGTATGC
>CALVUV010000132.1 GCA_944363685.1 uncultured Bacilli bacterium | reverse complement strand
AAAAAACTTACATACTTTTTAAGTATGATAAAATATAAGAAAGAGGTAAAAATATGAGAAGTAAAAATAAAAATGAATTAGTAAAAGCAATAATAGATACATATCAACCAGAAACAGCCAAAGATGTACAAGATGCTTTAAAAGATATTTTTGGACCAATGTTTGAGGCTATGTTACAAGGGGAAATGAATAGTCACTTAGGATATGAAAATAATGATAAAGGTGAAAAACAAACGCAGAATAGAAGAAACGGTTATATTTCTAAAAATGTTAAAACTAGTATGGGTGAAATGACAATAGATGTTCCTAGAGATAGAGATGGATCATTCGAACCCCAAATAGTCCCTAAAAGGACTAAAGACATTTCTGATATTGATAAAAAAGTATTATCTATGTATGCGAAAGGTATGAGTCAAAGAGATATATCTAATACTATTGAAGATATATATGGCTTTAAAATATCACATGATACTATCTCACAAATAACAGACTGTGTTTTAGATGAATTGAACGAATGGCAATCTAGGCCTTTAAAAAAGTGTTATCCATTTGTATTTGTAGATTGTATGTATGTAACTATGAGATATGAATACGAAAGTAAAGAAACGGCTGTCTATACAATCCTTGGTTATGATATAGATGGTCATAAAGATATACTTGGAATTTGGTTAAATGAAACAGAATCTAAACATTTATGGATGCAAATATTCGATGAAATAAAATCACGTGGGGTTGAAGATATATTCTTTATATCTATGGATGGAGTTAGTGGCTTAGAACAAGGAGCTAAAGAGATATTTAAAGGTGTTGTTGTTCAAAGATGTATTGTTCATTTGATAAGAAATTCTTTAAAATATGTTCCTAGTAAAGATTATAAAAAATTTACTGCAAATTTGAAACTAATTTATGGAGCTCCTAATTTAAAAACGGCCCAAACTGAATTTGAAAAATTTAAAAATACATGGTCAAAATATTCTGGAGCTGTTGATGTTTGGGTTAGAAATTTTAATCATGTAGAACAACTTTTTGATTATTCTAGTACTATAAGACGAGTTATGTATACAACCAATGCTATCGAATCTATTAACTCTTCATTTAGAAAAGTCACAAAAAAAGGCGCTTTCCCTAATGAAAACGCACTATTAAAATTATTATATTTACGAGTAACTGAACTTTATAAAAAATGGGATAATTCTACTATTTATAATTGGGCTATGGTTAGGAATGAACTAGATGCCCATCCAAAATTTCAAGATAGATTTCGTAAATATTGTAATTAAGTTCTTTGATAATTTTATATATAATATATTAACTACTTACACACTTTTCTTGACACACCCGATAACTTAATATTATTAGATAAGTTTTCAATAAAAATCTCATTAGAATAATTAAAAGCAAGAAATGTTATGTCGTTGATAATAATTCTATGTGGTTCAATATAAGTTAAGTTTGTTTTATCAATCTTTCTAATACTTCCATTAATAAACTTAGGAGTAGTATTACAAAAATCACATATAAACTCAATTTTCTTTTTTAATGATTCTTCAAATGATAGTTCTTCTTTAATAATCTTTACCATAATTCCATCCTTTCTTTATAAAGTAGGATAGCCTTTTTATATCTTCCAAACTGACCACGTGGGGTTTATAACACAAAAAAACTAATCCATTTCTAGATTAGTTATTTATTAAACTCGAAAAAGTTCGAGCAGATTTCACTATGGAGCGTTTACTAAAGGGGTTACGCACACTTTAGTAAAAAGTTCATTCGTATTTGATATATTAATTATATCGTAAAAAAATATTTGCATCAACTATATATATTTATATTTTTTTCATTTTTTTTTACTTTTTTTATCTGGATATGTCAAACTAGCATTTTCAATATTTAATACAACATCCGGGTTTAAATGCTCATTAAAAGCTCTATTATGAGAAATACTAATGATTGTCCCATTAAATGTATCAATAACTTCTTCTAGCACATGAATTGCCTCTATATCTAAATGATTAGTTGCTTCATCTAAGATTAATGTATTAATTTTATTTATAGCTAATTTAGCTAAATTTACTCTAGTTCTTTGTCCTGGTGATAAAGACAAATAAGGTTTATCTTTATCTTCATATGCTATATGAAATTTATTAAGAATATTAAATAGCATACTCTTATCAATGTCAGTATCTTGAGACAAATAATCATATATTGAAAGATTTGCAGACTCAGTTTCTAAACTATCTTGAGAAATATACCCAAATTTAACATCATTTCCTATATATACTTTTCCACTAATGGGTTTAATTTCATTTAAAAGTGTTTTTATAAATGTCGTTTTACCACTACCATTTTTACCATATATTTGTATTCTAGTTCCAAATGGAATATCTACTTTTATAGATGGTGTTTTAAAGTCATCGTATCCACATACTAAATCTTCAATATAAATATCACCATTTCCTTTTATATCTGAATAATCTACAGTAAAATTAATGGCTTCACGTTTTCTAAAATCAGATGGGGTTTCTATCTTTTCCAGTTCTTTTGATAATCCTGATACTTTTGCAGATGTTTTTTTAGTTCTCTCTTTTGCAAAGTTAGCGGCTATTTTATCATTATCTTTCTTTTTTGATGACAGACCTTTACTTGACCATTCTTTAGCTTCTTGAATTTGAGCTTTTATTTTTTTCTTCTGTTCTTGAGCTTGTTCATATTGCTGCTAGACGTAGTAAAGAAATATCAAGGACAGGGTATTTACAAATGCCAGCATCTTCATATA
>CALVUV010000131.1 GCA_944363685.1 uncultured Bacilli bacterium | reverse complement strand
GCTAATTGATGAGAAACACTTGATTTAGTCATATTTAAAACATTGGCTAAGTCACAGACACACATTTCGTCTTGATCAAGTGCAAAAAGGATTCTACATCTTGTTGTATCACCTATTAGTTTAAATAAGTCTGCTAGATGATTAAAAGTATTTTCTGAAGGCATTTTATTTAAGACTTTATCTACTGCTTCCTTATGTATAATATTACAATCACAAGAAAATTCATTTCTAGACATATCATCACATCCTATTAATATTATATGTTTATAGTTGAATTATTACTCAACTATCTTTATTATAGTTGAATAGACGTTCAATTGTCAAGGCTATTTTATTCTATTTTCTTGCAAGTCTTATTAGAGAGTGATACAATTCTTTAAATGGAAGGTGAATTTATGAAGCGATATAAACAAAGTGAAATAGAAGAAGTTGCAAATGTTCTTAAAAATGATGGTGTTATTAGTGTTCCTACTGATACTGTTTATGGTATATGTGCTAGGATTAATTCAAGTAAAGCTTATCTTAAATTAGTTAGTGTTAAAAATCGTCCTTCTACTAAGTCTTTTCCTGTTATGTGTAGTGATATAGATCAAATTAAAAATATTGCCATTATCGATGAAAATGCTCTTAAGTTAATCAAAGCTTTTATGCCTGGTCCTATTACTTTAGTTTTAAATAAAAGACCTGATGTACTTTCATATATTAATAATGCAGGTGCACGAGAAACAGATGAACTTGCTATTAGGATGGCTCCTACTCCATTTTTAAAAGAATTAATTAAAGAAGTTGGTAGTCCTTTATTTTTAACGAGTGCTAATAAATCTGGTAAGGATGTATGTAGAAGTTTAGATGAGATAGAGATAGAATGCCCTACTCTTGATGGAATGGTTATGGGTGATGTATCTTTTGGTGAAGCTAGTACGATTGTTGATTGTACTGGTAATGATATAAAGATTCAAAGACAAGGACCTATTAAGGAAGAACAGATTATGAAAGTACTAAGCAAACAACTATAGCAACTTATATTTTTTGACAATACTGTTATATTATGATATTATATGCTCACTTTGTACGAGGAGGAAATAAATTATGGAGAGCATAAGACATGATGATAATATTAAATCTTTTAATGAAATAATATTTTTTGATGAAAATAGTAAATTTGAAAGAATTAATGAAGCAAGTGCTGTTGAATACTTTTTAGCTTGTAGTGACGAATCTTTTAAAAAGTCTTTTTTAGATCACTTTGCTATCTATGTAAAGAAAGGTTTAGAAGAAAGAAAATTTACTAATAATAATATGGAAGACTTGATGTTTATTATCTATAATTTATATGATGACCCCTTCCCACTACTAGTAAATTTTAATCAATTAATTGAAGATATTAGTTCTAATAGTTGTGGAAATTATTATAAAGTAGATTTTTCTAATATAGATACCAAGAAAAATATAAAAAACTTCTTTGCAATTATTGATGAGATAATATCTGATGTTAGAGATTTTCATTCTTATAGGGATTTTATTATATCTAGAGAATTAAAAAAACAATTAACTATGTATAGAAATGATATAGAATTTGCAAAAAGAAAAGAGGCTTTTCTTAATAGATATGGAGATATAGATAAAGAAAAGTTGAAAGAAGCATTTGATTACTATGTATCAAAAGAATATAATGAATACGGTTGTAAAAAAAATAGCGGAGGATTTCTTAAGGGTGGTGGTGAAGGCTATGATGAAAAGAGATGTAATCGTTATGAAATATATCGTTATGCTTATACCTATTCTCTGAAGACCTTTGGTGATGAAAAAACATGGAGCTTATTTCAACTATTTGGTAGCAAATATACAGTTGCAATTCTTGAAAGTTATGATTTAAATGACATTTTAAGTGTTAAAAGAGGATTTGCTTCTAGTCTTTATAATACTAGTACTTATGGTTTGTCTTTTACTATTTTTGGCACTAGTAAATATCAGAATGTTTTAAAAGAATTAGTTGATAAAGTTAATCGTTCTTTTGAGAAGGATTTTAAACAAGTTGTTTTAAAATATGAACAATATAAAAGCAATGAAGTTCAAGCTATAATTGATGAAGTAGATTTCCCTAGATTTCTCGAAAGTAATTGTAAAAGTATTAAGGATTATTGTGATAGTAAAGAAATAGATATCTCTTTATTTAAAAAAGCTTTAGGTTATTTAAAGGATGAAGTTATGTTAAAGCAAATTGAAGAAAAGAAACAAAGATTGGCTGGTACTCGTTTTGCAGTTCTTAATAGTAAAGTAGATAAAATTGTTGATTATATGATGAATGGAGTTCCTTTAGACAATAATACAACTCGTGAATTTGATTATTTGGATTATAAATTAATGACTAAATTAGAATTTAATGATTTTAAAAAGCTTGCTTGTGATAATGGTAATGCCGATATTGTTAGGGTTGTTAGTAGGTTTATAGGTAAAAATAAAAATAGTAGAAAAACTAATATTCATTCAATATTAGATGCTAAAAATATAGTTGGATATGGAACTGAAAATGAACATGAAATTACTGAAGAAGAAAAACTTGCTACTATTGAGTATTTAAGATATCATCATTTAGTTTCTGATAAGGGAATAATTGATTCTAAAGTTTATAATTTAGCAATAAAAAGATATCTTGCAGGTACTTTACTCACAGAAGAAGAGAAAGATAAAATTAAAAATAAATCTTAAGTATAAATCACTTCTCTTTTTAATATAGATTAATGAGGAGTGATTTTTTATGTGTTCTTATAATGTTTTATGTGAATATG
>CALVUV010000130.1 GCA_944363685.1 uncultured Bacilli bacterium | reverse complement strand
GGTGTCCACGACGTGATTCGAACACGTGACCGATCGCTTAGAAGGCGATTGCTCTATCCAGCTGAGCTACGCGGACAAATAAGACATTAATAATATATAACAAACTTTTATTTTTTTCAAGTCTTTTTTGATAATTTACAAGATATTTTGTAAATATTTTTCTTTTCATTGACTAAATCTTGTTAAAAGCATTACAATAATTAAAAGAGGTGTTATTTATGTATCAATTTAATTATCGTAAATATATGATTAAAAGTATAATTATAATCACATTCTTATTATCTTTTGCAATTGTTTCTACTTATTTAATATATAATAATTTTTCTAAACAAAGAGAAAAAGATATTGATACTGGAAAGATGGAAGTTGTTTTTCATAGTCAAGCTGGTAATAAGATTAATTTAACTAGATTTAATCCTGTTACGGATGCTGTAGGTCTTAGTAGTGATTCATATGACTTTACTGTTAAGAATGGTACAGATAAAGAAGTTAGTTATAAAATAGTTTTAGAAGATAATACTAAAAGAATAGAAAGAGATGGTTGTTCTATCAATAGAATTCCAAATGAATTATTAAAATTAAGTTTTAGAGTTGATCATGAAGCTCCTAGTGCTTTAATACTTAGCGAGTATCCTAATAATGTATTATATGAAGATACATTGGAAGCTCATAGTGAAGAAGATTATTCTATTAGAATTTGGGCTGTTAATAGTGATTTTGTGATAGATAGAAATAGTCATTTTCATTCTATTATAAAAGTGATTGAAGAAGGAGAGTAGATTATGAATAATAAGGGGTTTGCTATTTCTACAATATTATATAGTTTACTTTTGATGGGAACATTAATCATATTTTTGTTAATAAGTAATTTTAGTTTTGAAAGAAATACTACTAGTGAGTTTGTTAATAATATTAAAAATGAACTTAATGGAGATGTAGTTCAAATAAATTCTCCTATTGTTAATGCTGTTGATGATGATAATAATATTAGTGGATATTTATTAGATGTTACTGGTGAAGTTATTTATAGTGAAGAGAAAATAAAGATTGTTACGTCTTTAAATGATAATTATGTTATTAATATAGATACTTCTATTCAAAGTGGTTCTAATATCAATTTATTAATTAATACGGAAGTTAGTAATCAGGAGTTTAAATTAATTCCTGATGAAGACGGTATTCATTATTATATTGTTCCTTATGAAAATGAGGCTTTAAGCTTTGATATTTATGATTCTAGCACAGCCAATAATACTAATATTCAACTTTTTACTAAAAATAATACTACTAATCAAAAGTTTAGATTTGTAGAAAGTGGAGAAGAAGGCGTATATTATATAGAGTCTGCTCTTGGTACTTGTGTTGATTTGACTGGTGCTTCTGTTGCTAATAATTCAAATATTGCATCATATTCTTGTAATAAGAGTGGGGCTCAGAAATGGAAATTTATTAAAACATAATTTTTTAGCAAAAAAGGTTGACAAGTGCCAACTTTTTTCATACAATGATATTGGCAGTGAAAATTAACAGTGCCAGGAGGTAGTTATGCTTAGTGAAAGACAAAAGAAAATATTAAAATTAATTGTTGAGTCTTATATTAGACAAGCTAAGCCAGTTAGTAGTAATCAACTTTGTAAAAGATTAAAGTGTTCTAGTGCTACTGTTAGAAGTGAAATGGCTAGTCTTGAAGATTTAGGCTATTTAGAGAAAACTCATACTTCTAGTGGTAGAGTGCCTAGTGAAGAAGGATATCGTTATTATGTAGATAACTTAATGGAAGCTAAGAAGATGAATGGAGAAGAAATGTTAAAATTACAGATTATTTTCCATAATCAATCATTAGAATTAAGTGATTGTATTAATAAAAGTTTACAAGTTATTTCAGATATGACTTCTTATACTGCTGTTGTTTTAGGTAAAGCTAGTCATGAGAACTTACTTAAAGAAGTTAGAGTTGTACCACTTGATGCTAATCATTTGATAGTAATAGTTGTTACTGATAAAGGTAAAGTGGAACATAAAAATATTACTTTAGATAATGTTAGTTCAGAAGATATTAAAAAGACAGTAGAACTTATCAATAACTTAATAGTAGGTACACCTATTGATGAGGTTAGTACTAAGTTAGAGTTTGAGATTAAACCTATTATCTCTAAATATGTAGAACAACATCAACAACTATATAATGCAATTTATAATGTCTTTAATGATATTACTAATACTGATATTAATGTTGTAGGTAGAACTAAGTTCTTAGAACAACCTGAGTTTGATAATGTTGATAAGATTAGAGATTTATTTAAGAAACTTGATGATCAGGAAATACTTCAAGAAATTAAGAGAGATGATTCTAATAATATTGAAGTTTATATTGGTAGTGAGAATAAGTTAGATAGTGATGTTACTGTTATTAAGACTAATTTTAAGACTAATAGTGAAGAAGGTACACTTGCTATCATAGGACCTAAGAGAATGGAATATGATAGAGTTGTTAGTATCTTAGAATACTTAAAAGAAAATATAGAAAGGTAGTGAATAGATGGAAACTAAGGAAGAAGAAGTAAAAGAGACTCTTGATAAACATGAGTGTAATTGTAATGATAAAGATAAAGCTTGTGAATGTAAAGATAAGTCTAAGAAAAAAGATAAACATCATGAAGAGATTAAGAAATTAAAAGAAGAACTTGCTTGTAAAGATAAAGAAATAAGTGAGTTGAATGATAAGATTAGATATCATCAAGCAGAGCTTATTAATTATCGTAAAAGAAAAGAAGATGAAGTTACTAATAGATTAAAATATGCTAATCAGGATTTGATTAGTGAACTTATTCTAATATTAGATAACTTTGAACG
>CALVUV010000129.1 GCA_944363685.1 uncultured Bacilli bacterium | reverse complement strand
ATTAGTAAAATATACTATTTATCCTTGTAAAATAAGGGAAAGGGGTATTGGAAAGTATATAACCTTTCACAATACCGGAAGAATAGGAGGGTGTATTTATGAATGATAATGATAAGAAAGATGTTGAAAGTACACCAGTTGATAATAATAAACCACAAGTAGTTAATCCTAATAATAATGAAGAAGTAAAAGAGGTAAAAGTAGATAATAGTAATGTTAATAAAGATAATGAAGTAGTTCCAACTTCTGTTGATTTAGAGAAGAATACTACGGGTGAAAAGAAGAAAGGACATCCTGTATTCTTAGTTTTACTTTTATTGTTCTTATTTGCTTTTGTGTTCTTTTTACCTGAAATATCACAGTTTATTACTGATTATAAGAATGAAAAGACAGGAGCTAATCAGTTAAAGAGTGGTAGAATGACTTGTACTATGAGCAATGAGACTAATAATATAGATTATAGTTATCAGATGGAATTTACTTATGAAAAGAATAAATTAAAGAACAGTACAATGACTACAGTAGCGAGATTATCTGATAATGCTACTGATACATCAATACTTACTGAAAGACAGAATTCTTGTTTAGCTTTACAAACTGTATTAGATGAAAATGAGATTGGTATGAGTGCTGATTGTAGTGTTAGTGCAGCTTTACAAAGAACTGAACAAGTAATAGATTATAAGAAATTAGATTTAGATTTTATATCTACTAATATAGCAGAGTTTGAAGGATTTTATCCTGAATATGAGTTAAATGAAAGTGTTACTTCTATTGAAAGTGATTTAGAAAATAGTGGTTATGCTTGTGAGAGAAATGAATATTAGAGTTTAGGTGTAGAATGACAAACTTCTTTCTACTGGAAAAGTAATAAAATTACTTTCTTTCATAGTGCAAAAAGAATAGAGTAAGTAGATTATTCTATTCTTTTTTGTGTGTAATAATGAAGGGAGTAAGAGATTATGGAGAAGAAAAATAAAAAAGTAACAGTAATAATTATAAGTATATTAATAGTATTAATCCTACTACTAGCATTAACTTATGCATACTTTTCTACACAGTTAAATGGAAGTGATCAGATAGTAAAAGTAGGAGAGTTAGAACTAGTATTAGATGAAACAAGTGAAGGGATAAGTTTAGATAATGCAGTAGGTATAAGTGATAGTAAAGGAATGTCTTTAGAAGGTTCAACATTCGAGTTAATTAATAATGGAAGTAATGCTATTGATTATACAATATATTTGGATGATAATACTATAAGTGATACTGATACAAGAATAGATGATAAGTATTTAAAGTATAATCTTAATAAAAATGGAACTGATAGTGGAGCATATTTATTAACAAGTATAAAAAGTAATTCAAGTAGAGTATTAGATAGTGGAACCATAGAAGGGAAGACTATTAACAAGTATAAATTAAATTTATGGATAACAGATGAAGTAGATGGAAATTATAGTGGTCAAGTATTTAGTGGTAAATTAAGAGTAGAAGTAAGTCAAGAAAGAGTAAAACCTAATGAACCAGAACTAGATGATGGAATGATTGCTGTTACATATAATGGAACTAACTGGGTAAAAACAGATAAAGATAATAATTGGTATAATTATGATGAGCAGAAGTGGGCAAATGCAGTAACAGTTAGTAGTAATACTAGAGAAAGTTATTTAAGTGCAGATGTAGGTATGGTAGTGTCTATGGATGATATAGAGACAATGTGGGTATGGGTACCTAGGTATAGTTATACAATAGGTAGTGCTGATGAAATAAATTATTATGGTAAACAAGGGGATTATTTAGATAGCACACCAAAACAAGTTTTACCAGGGGAAATAGATATAAAGTTTATTGATAAAGATACAAAAGAAAAAGGAACTGCAAGATATGTAGTAAGTGAAGGAATAAAAGATAATAGTTGGTATACACCGGATGCTTTTACTTTTGGAGATGAAGAGCTTTCTGGAATATGGGTAGGAAAGTTTGAAACAAGTAGTAGTAATCCAAGTGCAGGTAGTGGAGGAGGAAATACAACTAGCTTAGATCCAATGTTAAAACCAAATGTAACGAGTTGGCGAAGTATAAGTGTAAGTAATGCTTTTACAGTATCACAAAAAATGAATGATGAAGGTAATAGATATGGATTTAGTAGTGGTATAGATACACATATGATGAAAAATAGTGAGTGGGCGGTTGTTGCCTATTTATCACAGTCTAAATATGGAAAGTTAGGGAATATTAATTTTAGTGGTGCGAATAAAGAGATATATCAAAATAAGAGTAATCAATATATAACAGGTTGTAGTTATGGAAGTCCAAGTAATGGAAATACAGATTATGGATGTCAATATACATATGATATTAATATTAATGGAACAGGTGCAAGTACAACAGGAAACATTTATGGAGTCTATGACATGAGTGGTGGTTCTTTAGAATATGTAATGGCAAATTATAATGATGAAGTAGGAAGTAGTGGCTTCGAAAATATGCCAGAGTCAAAGTATTATGATAAATATACGAGTGATATAGTGAGTAATGCATGTAATGGAAGTCTATGTTTATCACATGGGTTTGATAATAATAATTGGTATAGCGATAGTGGATTATATAATTTTCTTAATGTTTGGCAATTAAGAGGTGGGAGAACAGTTAATGATAAAAATGCAGGAATATTTTCAATTTGGGAAACATCGGTTAATGGAGGAGTTTTTACAGATCATTCTTTCCGCCTTGTTCTAAGTATTAATAATTAAATATACTAATAGTAAAATTTGATATATAAGTTTAAATTTTTTTGTAAATAATTTTTTAAGACAGTTTTAAAAGTTAGCACTCATGATATTATCATGTTTGCTTCTTTTTTTATTGACTAATGCTATCTACTATGATACATTATAAATATAAGAGCGACTTGTTAAAATAGATGGGGAAAGGAGAAAAATGAAAATTTTTGAAAAAAG
>CALVUV010000128.1 GCA_944363685.1 uncultured Bacilli bacterium | reverse complement strand
ACTACTACGTTAGCACGTACACTATCACTATTTTCTAGATATTTCTCTAGTCTTTTCAATTTCTCATTAATGTAGTCTTTCATAGCAGCAGTTACTTCAATTTTGTCACCACGAATAATTATTTCCATATTATCACCTTCCTTAATATTAATATACCATAAAAAGGAGCAAAAAACCAACTATTTTGCTAAAGCTGGTTCTTTTATTGGTGTAACATCAACTGCTTGATATCCCTTGCTAGTTTCAAGTAATGTAAATTCTACATATTGACCTTCAGACAAAGTTTTATAACCGTCACAATTAATAGTTGAATAATGAACGAAAATATCTTCGTTTTCTTTGTACTCGATAAATCCGTAGCCTTTTTCATTATTAAACCACTTTACTTTTCCAATCACTAGGCTCACCTCCACATCTTTTTATTCCTTTTTTTGCTAGAACTACTTTTCAAACGATGTGAGTCCATTATAGCAACTGCTATAAGGATATTTAGAAAATTGCCGTCAATTGTTATTGTGAGGCCTTAAATGGTATTTTTAATGAAAAAGTATGTCGAAATATCTTTTAAAAGCTCATATTGTGTATTTCATGGAAAATTTATATTTTAAAATATTATAGAGATATAATGTTTATAGCATAGGAGGAATGGTATGAAAGAAGCATTTTTAAATCATACTATGAACTTTATTGCTAGTAATCAAGAAAATTTAAATGAGGAAGAAAAAGAAAAATTACAATATGGTTTAGAAGGATTATATATGTCTATAACTAAACTTGTAGTAATCTTTCTAATAGCTTTCCTTCTAGGATTTATTAAAGAATTTATTATTACATTAATACTCTTTAATATCCTAAGATTTCCTGGTTTTGGTTTTCATGCAAGTAAGTCTATAGTTTGTTTAATAACAAGTACAATTTTAATTTTAGGATTACCTTATTTGTTTACTAATATTGAAGTTGATCTTACTATTAAAATAGTTCTATGTATAATTTCAGTTATAACATTTATAATTTGTGCTCCTGCCGATACTTGGAAGAGACCTTTAACTAATAAGAAAAAAAGAATGATTAGAAAGGTATCTGCTTGTAGTTTGGCAATTATATACAACATACTTATTATAGTGTTTAATGGTATGGAAATTAGTAATTTATTAATGGCAGCTTTACTTATTGAAACAATATTAATATCTCCTATTATGTATTTAATATTTAAAGAACCATATAGAAATTATAAGAGGGTTTAAACATGTAAAATGTTTAAATAAATAGTAGTAAAGAAAGGAATGAAAAGGAATGAAAAAAAGAATGGCTAAAGTTCTAGCAGCTGTTGCTATGTTAGCTACTGCAAGTGCTAGCGTTGGATGCATGTGGTTTTGCATAGAGGAACCAAAATCATTAAAAAACATGGACTAATATATGGAATTCTTTATTAAGAATTCTTTTATTTTTCAATTGTTATTTTTTGAATAAAAAACTTATCTTTAAAATATTGTTCTGCTTTTATACTTTTGTTATTCTTTAATATTTTCTGTGCAAAATATAATCCTTTACCATGTTCCTTACCTTTTGTACTGTATCCTTTTTTATTCATTATTTTTATTGGTATTAACTTATTATATGTATTAGAAATTACAAAATTTAAATTATTGTTTATTGTATATATTTCAAATGTGACGTTTTTTATTGATGTGTCTGCAGCAGCTTCAAGTGCATTATCAATAAAAATGCCAAGTACTATACATAATTCTTTTAAATTACTTTTGGAAAGCTGTTGCAATTTCTTTGTGGCATTTTTGCTTACATCTATTATAAAATTTACATTTTCATTAGCCGCTATAGCAAGTTTATAATAAATAATACCCTTTAATCCTCCTTTGGGTACATTTTTTAATGTTTCTATATATCTATCTTCTACATTTATATTTATTCCTAACATTTCATCTACTTTTTCTAAAACATTTTTCTCTTTAGCTAAATTTCTTATAATAGATAGGTTATTTTTTAATTCATGCCTATATTCCTGTTCGTCATCTATCCAGCTCTCAAATCTTTGTACACAATCAAAAAGTATATCATAGTTTTCTTTTAATTTTTCATAATTACTATATTCATATATGTATAAGTAATATAGCAAAACAAATACTACTAAACTTATTAATGTTACTGTATAATAAATATTTAATTTAAATATTGAAGTTATGTTATAAAATATAATTGATATAACTATTATCATTAAAATTGCAAAAACTATTAATGGACCTTTATCTGTTTCAGAAGCTTTTTCAGATAAAAATTTAACTTTATTTTTTACTGTTGGAAGGCAAGAAAGGCCATAGGCAGATATGCTTACTAATATATTATTGAATATAGTTAATGGTATATTTGTCCTTACGTAACTATAACTAAAAAAATGGGTTTCTATTGTGCCAAAACTAAAATCTGCAATCGCAACGAATATTATCGCAATACTACATATTATTATTGATTCTGTAAGGTTAAGTCTAAAAGTTCTTTTCCATACCGCTATACTTATTAGATAAGTTACTAAAGATACTAAACTAGTATACTCTGTTTTAAACAAAATACATGAGGGTATAATTAAAGCAATTATAGAGAATATTATATATCCCTTATTTTTCTTTAAGTCTATATTTTTTTTATCTACAAACTTTTTTATTATTAAAAAACTTGATATTGCTAAAAACATTGAGTTTATAATTTTAACTATTAGAGGTAACATAATTAATCAACTCCTTCTTACCTGCTCTTGATATTAAGTTAGTAGTAACACCATTGTCAAATAGCACTTCATTTTCTTTAATATCATAACTTCTTATTTTATCCGTATTTAAAATTAGACTCTTATGTACTTTTAAGAATCTCTTATCTAATTCTTTTGATATTGCACTTAATGTATACGGAGCTTTAAATGTTCCATAATCTGTATGAATTATACATCTTTTACTATCTTGTTCTTTTTCAATATAGATAATATT
>CALVUV010000127.1 GCA_944363685.1 uncultured Bacilli bacterium | reverse complement strand
TATAATTTTATTTCAAAATTCTCCGTTGGTATTATTAAATTCTTAATAGGATTATCTAAAGCAAATTCTCTAGTACTATTACGCATATGAGTAGCAACTATTTTTTTATTTGGGTATTTTTTACATATTTCTTTTATATCCAAAAATCCCATATGAGATTTATCACCAGCTCCTTTTAAACTCATATCTAAAATAGAAATATCAGATGCCTCAACAATTTTATCAATAGCATTACAATAACTAGAATCTCCAGAAAAACCAACAGTTTTACCATTAATATTAATAATATAACCAAAGCAAGGTTTCATAGTACCGTGTTTAACATTTATAGACTGAATCTTAACATTATCATCTAAAATTATGCTATTTCTGCCTTTGTGTTCAATAAATTGTATATTAATATTTTCCATAACTTTACGAAAATCATAAGGAAAACCTAAACGAAATAATTTCTGTGTTTTCTTAGCAGTTCCATATGGACAAATAACCTTTATTAAAGTTTTATCATGATTAAAATATTTGCCTAACATCAAAAAAGGTAAATCAAAAAAATGGTCTCCATGTAAATGAGTAATAATTATAGTATCTATTTTTAAAATATCATAATCTAAATGCTTTAAGTATTTAATAATTCCATTAGGAGCATCCACTAAAATATGGTCATCAATAATAGCAGAAGCACTCATAAAAGATGAACCAATAGAACCACTACCTACAATATTTATTTTCATATCATCACCATTTTAAGTATAACAAAAAATTAGATTAAAATCTAATTTAATCTAACTTTGTATTTGTTTTCTAGAAAGGAACAACTTCTTTATTAACTCTTTTATTAATGAAATGTTGGATAACTAATAAAACTATACCAAGAATAATACCAATAAATGTAATCATATAGAATGTATCAGTAACAGGCTTTAAGATAATAGCAGTATTAGCAACACTAGACATTCTATCACTTATTAAAGCCATTAAGCCATTAAATAATAGAGTAGATATCGCTACTGTTATAGAAACAATACCAATATATTCTAAAAAGTTCTTCTTCTTAAAACTACTTATAAATAATAATACTGCAATAACTGCGATTATTATATAAAGAGTAGTATGTAAACTATCATCTCTACAAATCTTAATAATATCAACTAAAAACTGTCCACTACTAGATACTTCTTCATCACTATCATCACTACTAGTTCCATTAATAACAATATTCAAATTATTATTAATAGCATCATTCGCATATGTCTCCAACTCACTTTTCTCATTATCATCTAAATTAAGTTCATATTTCTCATTCGCTTTGTCAATAAATTCTCTAGTTTCATCATTAATTTCAATACTGCCATCATTTAAGTAAGAATCAATTCCCTGTTGTAATATTTCATTAACATAATCTTTCGCTTCTTCAGTTTGTAAAATAGAATCAACTTGTTCTTCACTAACTCCATAACTATCAGCATAATTGTAAATCTCAGTTCCATAGTCAGTATCTTTAAAATCATTAACTATAACCTCATAATCAAGACTATCAAGTATTTTTCTTGTAGAACTAGGACTAGTAAGACTACCTACTGTAAAAACTGCAATAGTAACAATAACTGCAATAAATAGAGCAATAGTAAGTAAATAATTAATAAAACTCCTCATAATTTCCTCCTTCTTTTGACATTATTATAGCACATAAATATAAAAAGTGTGTTATTATTAAATAGAAGTGTGGTGAAGTTATGAAAGAGAAAGTAAAAAGATATAACCCTGATATAAAAAAGGGACTAACTAGTAAAGAAGTAGAAGAAAGATTTTCTAATAACCTAGTTAATTTTAATACTGATGTTAAAACAAAAACTGTTAAAGAAATAATAGTAGAAAATGCTTTTACTTTATTTAATATCATTAATATTGTCTTAGCTATTGCTATAATATCAGTAGGTTCTTTTAAAAACTTAACTTTTATAATTATAATCGTTCTAAATACTTTAATTAGTACAATTCAAGAACTAAGATCTAAATATACTATAGATAAACTATCAGTCATATCAGAACATAAGATTAAAGTAATAAGAAACTCTAATATAGAAGAAGTATCTCTTGATGAAGTAGTACTTGATGATATTGTTAAATTTACTAGTGGTAATCAAATAGTAGTAGATTCCATCATTAAAGAAGGCGAAGTTCTAGTAGATGAATCATTTATTACAGGAGAAGAAGAAAATGTTTTAAAAAAAGAAGGAGATATGCTTTTATCAGGTAGTTTTATTGTAAGTGGTACTTGTATATGCAAAGTAGAACATATTGGTTATGATAATTACACTGCTAAAATAAGTAGTGACACTAAATATATTAAAGAAGTATCTAGTGAAATAATGAGAAGCTTAAATAAAATAGTTAAGACAATCTCTTTCGTTATTGTTCCTTTAGGAATACTTTTATTTGCAAGACAAATGTTTCTTCCTGATAATACCTTTGAAAATGCTGTTGTTAATACTGTCGCTGCTCTTATTGGTATGATACCAGAAGGTTTAGTATTGCTAACAAGTACAGTCTTTGCCGTTAGTGTTATAAGATTATCTAAGAAGAAAGTCCTTGTTCAAGACTTATATTGTATTGAAACCCTTGCAAGAGTAAATGTAATCTGCCTTGATAAGACAGGAACAATTACAGAAGGTGTGATGGAAGTAAAAGATGTTATAGATAAAGAAATGTCTAAAGTAGAGTTAAAAGATTTACTTGGAACTGTAGTTCATATCATAGATGATGATAATCCTACTGCTAAAGCTTTAAAAAATGCTTTTTATAATAAGAATACTTTAGATTATGAGAAGATTGTACCATTTAATTCTACTACTAAATGTTCAGGTCTTATATTAAAGGATGGAAAAGCTGTTTTTATAGGTGCTCCCGAATTTCTTTTAAAAGATTATAAGAAATATAAAGAAGAAGTAGATAGACTAACTAGTGATGCTAGAGTAGTGTTAAGATTTTTTAGAAATGTTACATTTTTAAATTATTAAATTGATAACAAACAAAGGCGAACTTTGTTTGAAGAA
>CALVUV010000126.1 GCA_944363685.1 uncultured Bacilli bacterium | reverse complement strand
TTAATAACAGTCTGAGTCTTACCAGAACCAGTAGAACCAATAACTAAAGTATGATATTCTCCATTATCAACCCAAGCTTCTTTTTCACTAAGAAGTAAAGGAACACCAGCTGCATCACTAGTCTCTTGTTGAGGACTAACCATTGTAAGTTCTGCTTTCATCTCTTTATCTTTAGCCCATCTAGAGTAACCTTTATCTTTTTTCTCACTAGTAAAACCAAAACCCTTTTCCATCTCAAAGAAATATGATTTAACACTAATAAGCATGCCAATTAATGCTACAAAATAAATGATTAAAGTAATCCATAAAAATCTAGGTGTAAAAGCAGGAAATGGATTAAGTCCACTAAAATATCCTTCTGTAGCAAAAGAATGCAAATTAACAACACCTATTGCAACTATATAAAGTAAAAAGATTGCAAAGACAGCAAATATCATTACATCATCTTTATCAGCTCTAAACTTTAACTTCATAATATCCACCTCTGTTTAATCTCAATTTAAATCTACGCTTATTATACCAGTATTTTATTAATTTGCAAACAAAATTTTAATTATATTTTATTATTCTTTCTATTTCTAATAAGTAATAAAACTAAAATAATAAGTATTATTAAAATCACAACACCTAAAGTAATTACTGTACTAGTATCTACTATACCTAAAACTCTAGACCCACTTTTACTAGTATCCACTACTATTTTAATACTTTTCTTACTCTCTTTATTAAAGACCCAAGTATAAGTATTACCATTAACTTTATCAGCATTATTTTCTTCTACTAAATAGTCTGTTTTTATATTAATAGTTACTTCTTCTAAAAGAGGATACTCATCAAAATAAATTAATCCTTCATTATCAGTTAACAATGATATAATATCATTTCTATAAGAATAACTATAATCTCTAAAACCTTCTTTAATAGTTCTAGCAGATCCATATTTATCTATATCAAAATCATAACTATAATTAAATCTATAACCATTTCCTAAATCAGTAGTATTTTTATTATAATACAAAACATCAGAAAAAGGCTGATCAGGAACTGTATCTACTATTAAATCAGATGCATATATAGGAATATAATTTCTAAATGACGTTCTTAAAATATCTTTAGTATAAATAGCATTCTGATAAATAGTAATATCATTACTCTCTTTTATTTTATTATCACTAATATCAACATTAACTTCTACACTACAACCACTAATCATAAATATTAATAATATTAAGATTAAGATTTTCTTTTTCATATCCTATCCTCCATAGAAACCACTCATATCAATTCCATAGTAACTAGAAGCATCAAAAGATTTTCTAGAAAACATAACTCCTGTTTCATTACCAGCTGCCTCCGCGCAGATATAACCACTATCATCAACACCAACAATTAAAATAATATGTCCACTTGTCGCTAGTAAATCCCCAGCCTGTAAAACTGCACTGCTACTTAATGAAACCCTCTTTGCCCCAGCTAAATATACAAAAGTACCAGATGATTGAACAGGAATAGAAAATCCCCCATTATTAATAGCCCAAGTAACAAAACCAGAGCAATCTAGTCCACAATAAGTATAAGCTTGTCCATTAGCATTTGTATAACATCTACCACTACCCCAACTAGCTTCAGCACCTACAGAAATACTTCCATGACCTCCAGTCCAATAATAAGGGATTTTAACTCCATAGTTATTACCAAGTTCAGCAATTAAAGTAACAGCAGCAGCTACAACACCTGCTCTTGTTCCAGAACCTGCTTCTTGTACATTACTAGCAATAAGGTTATTAAACTCTTCTAAACTAGTACCTTTACTTTCTAAAAAAGTATCTAAAGGCTCATGCAATATTTCATGTCCATCACTAGATAATGAATAATCACCATAATCAATATCACCACTACCTCCACTAGAAGCTTCTGCCGTATCAAGCCCCCAAAAGCCACTAAAATAACCAATTACTGTGATAGGTATTAAAAACATAAATAGAAAAGCTACAAGAAATCCTAAAAATCCTACAAAAATTTTTGTAGAAATAGGAATCCTACCAAACAATTTAAATTTAGAAGAAAATTTATTATTAGAACCAAAAATAGAACTCAAAGGATTTAAAGATCTAGATTCACTCTCTTCATTAGACAAAACACTATCATTACTAGTAGTATCATCATTATTAGTTACACCACTAGTAATACCATCATCACTAACACCATCAGTTCTATTATTACTAACAATACCACCAGTAGTAGGATTAGTATTTCTCCTAGTCATAACACCTTTTCTAATATTATTAAGATTATTTAAAGTCCCAAGAACAGGAACACTAGATAAGGCTTTATTAGCAATCTGTCTTTTAGCATTATTAACTATATTAGAACCTCTATTACTTCTAGGAATATTAACATTACTAGAAGTACCAGAATTACTAACATTATCATTATTACCTGTTTTTTTTCTACTCTTATATTTATTAAAATCAACTATGTTATCTTTTTTATTATTAGTAACATTTCTAAGAGGTGCACTAGAAGAAGCATGAGTATTATTAGATTGACCACCTGCTTCATTATTATTATCTTCTAAGTTTTCTACTTCTTCTGGCATTTTACCACCTCCCTTTAATGTAATACTAAGTTATTTTATTATTTTTCTTACGTCTTCTAAGTGCCTTAAAATATATCAAAATTCCAATTATTACAACAATTATAAGAATAACTATAATAGAAATAACCTGTGATGTAAAAGATTCTTGATATCTTTCCTTCTCAATTTTTATATATATAGGTTTATTAGTATAATTTTTATCATTTATGTACCAAGTATAAGTATTACCATTAACTTTATCCGCATTATTTTCTAAAACTGTTAAAGCAGTTCTAATATTAACAGTAATATCTTCAATCTCTCTATCACCATCTTTATAAAGACAAGTAACTTGTTTATCAGTATTAATAGTAATATACTTATCAGTAACATTTACTATTCTTTTATAATAACAACTACTAGCTGCTTCTGATTTATACAAATCATTTCCAGTATATTGATAACTATAATTTAAAATTATATTATCATC
>CALVUV010000125.1 GCA_944363685.1 uncultured Bacilli bacterium | reverse complement strand
GTTGCTCTTGAAACACCTATTGGGGAAGAAGATGATTCTCATTTAGGAGACTTTATTAAAGATGATAGAATGATAGGACCTGAAGAATATACTACTGAAGAAATGCTTAAAGAAGAACTTAGTAGTGTTCTTGCAACTTTAACAGAAAGAGAAGCGAAAGTACTAAAATTAAGATTTGGTCTTGATGATGGACAATGTAGAACTCTAGAAGAAGTAGGACAAATCTTTGGAGTTACAAGAGAGCGTATTAGACAAATAGAAGCGAAAGCTTTAAGAAAACTAAGACATCCATCTAGATCTCGTAAATTAAAGGATTTCTTAACAGATTAGATGAAAATAAATAACAGATTAAAAACTATAGGGGATTTAGTTCCTCTTTCTTCATATCCTCTAGATATTGGATGTGATCACGCTCTTTTGTCCATTTATTTAATAAAAGAAAGAGGGCTTAGTAAAGCAGTCGCTAGTGATAATAAAAGTGGTCCTTTAAAGAAAGCCTTGGAAAATGTTAAGTTCTATAAAGTATCTGATAAAGTAAAGTTAGTAAAAGCCGAAGGATTAGATTCTTATATTGAAGGAATAGATACAGTTACTATATCAGGTATGGGGGGACTTAATATCAATAAAATACTTGATGATAATAGAAGTTATTTAAAAAATATTAATACTTTAATATTATCTCCTAATAACTATTCTCTTGCTGTTAAAAGAAAACTAATAAAATTAGGATATCATATAGATAATGAAACATTAGTTAAAGAAAATAAGATAATTTATGAAATATTAGTCTTTAAGAAAGGAAGAAAATATTACTCATATAAAAAACTTTTTTTAGGACCTGTTTTAATGACTAAAAAAGATAGTCTTACTAAAGAGTATTATCAAAGTATATTAAATACCAAGCAAGCCCTTCTTAAAGCTTTACCTAAATCATTTAGAAATAAAATAATAGTAACTAAAAAAGAAATAAAATACCTATTGCAAACTTTAAAGGATTTAAATAAATAATTATTTTGTTTTTTTGTTAATGCCAATGACTGCTCCAATACTAGTCGTTAAAAGAATTATGATACTATAAATAAAGGTTCTTATATCAAAAGGACTCTTTATTATTAATTTTATTATGACCATGAAAAGGAGAAATATTGCTCCCAATTTTAAGCCTTCAACTATTCCGTATTTAGAAGAGTTTTTTCCTAATAATAAAGAATTAATAAAAAGAATAACTAGAATAATGACCATTTTCATAATATTATAAACATTATTACTTATAATATCAAAATAGTATAGAGCATTTAACATTAATCCTAATAATATTATACTAATAAGAGTAAACAAAATAAATTTACCTAGTTTTTTTAAATATTGCATTTGCTTCACCTAATAAATATTATGTAAAAAAAGCAAAAGTATACTTAATAATTTACAGTTTTTACATTGTTATATTTAATTTGGCTAGAGTTTTTGTTGCTTTTATTTTATAATTAAAATACGAGGAGTGATATTATGCATCTTAATAGAAGAGCTTTTACATTAATAGAAATGTTAGCAACTATAATTATATTAGGCTTATTAGTATCATTAGTATATATAAGTGTAAGGTCAGTTTTAGATAGAGGAAATGATAGTTATTATAATTCTCAGGAGAATATGTTAATATTAGCAGGTAGAGAGTATTTTGCTGATTATCGAAGTAAACTTCCTAAAGAAATAGGTGAGACTTCTACAGTACCTGCTAAGACACTAATAGACGAATCATATATAGATCCTATAAAAGATAAAGATGGTAACGATTGTGATTTTGTTAATAGTGGTGTTACTGTTCAAAAGATAACAGAAAAAGACTATCAATATTATAGTATTTTAAAATGTTCTAATTATGAAACTGAAAAAGACAAAGAGAAACCAATGATTGCTTTTAGCCCCAATACTAGTTCATCTAATAGTTCTATTACTGTTACTATGTCTATTACTGATAATGTAGAAGTTACAAAATATAGATATGTAATTGAAAAAGATGGAGAGACTTATCAAGATAGTGGTTATCAAACTTATGATGGTGATATTACAATTAATTTAACAGAATTAGGTTCATATAGAATAACTGGATATGCAATAGACAATAGTAATAATTTATCATCTGAAAAATCTGGAGAATATATAATATCTGATACTGTAGATTGCTCTTCAGTTTCGGTTTCAAGCGAATTTGAAGAAAATACTTGGTATAATAAGGATATTACGTTAAATATAAAAGTACCAGAAAGTACATTTAGATATGAAATAAGTACAGAAAGCAGTAATGGTGAAAGGGAGCTAATTAATACATATATTGGTTCTACACCTTCTACAGTTACAATAAAAAAAGAAGGTGTTTATAATGTTAAAGTGGAATTGTTCGATAAATACGGAAATTCTTGTGTTTCAACATCAGAAGCTTATAAAATAGATAGAACACCTCCAATTTGTTCAACTGTAACTGGTGCTAGTACCACATGGACTAGTCAGGATAGATATATATCTGTATTGTGCAAAGATGATATAGGTGAATGTGCAAATAATAGTTATAATAAGACTTTTTCTAAAGAGGGGAAAACAGGCACCATAGATATATATGATAAAGCTGGAAATACTACTTCTTGTACAGTTGATAAGTATATAGATAAGACATTACCAAAAGTTATTTCTAATAATCAATATACTAGTGGAGCATGGTCTTATTTTGGATGGATAATTACAGATGATGTTTCTGGTATAGACAAAAATACATCTTATTGGGAATATTGTTATACAGGCCACAACTATGATACTTGTGGAGCTACATGTAGTATTCCTAATCAATATTCTCATTATCCAAGTTCAATATTTGGTGATAAGTATAAGTATTATTATCAATATACTCAGTATCCAAGTGTTGAATCTGGGGTGCAAGCTTCTGCTTTAGCACATGTAAATGCAAATTGTGTAAAGGGACATAGTGTTAGAACTAATTTTAGATTATGTGATTATGCAGGCAATTGCTTATTTAATGAAAATACAATGTTTAATTTTTGAAAGAGTAGGTGGAAATATGAGAGAAAAAAGATTTTTAATTATAATTATTATATCTGTTATTATGATAGTATTGGGTGTTATAGTT
>CALVUV010000124.1 GCA_944363685.1 uncultured Bacilli bacterium | reverse complement strand
ATAAGCTTTCTTATTAGATACTTTATCTGTTATTTTATTTTTGAAATTGTTGGTTATTATAAATTTAAAATTAACAATTTACCAGAGTACCATATATAATTATAAGGATTACTACCTGTTACAAAGGTCTGTTCAGTATCTTCATAGTTTAATCTATTCATGATATCATCTTCTATTACTTCTTTAACTGTCCCTATTGATGTTATCTTTCTTAATAGATGTCCATTTTCAGGTAACTCTAAATCATTATAATCTAATCCTACACTTACTCCTAGTTCTATACTTATTTCACTTCCTGTTGTATTCGCTACTCTTACTATATAAGTATTACTTGATCCTGTTGTATCTACTTTTTCTAAATTTATTCCTGTTTCAGTCGGTGGAACATTAAACTCATCTTTTTCTATATATCCTATATCTACTCCATCTGCTAAATCTCCTAAATAATAAAAATTAAATCTTGCTATTCTATTATTTGGATTAGATAGTGTTACTATAAAATCTTGTCTACTATTGGCAGGTACTGTTAGGGTATTTGTTTCATTCTCTTCTACTTCTAATTTATAAGTTAAATTACCTGTTACTATACTAACAGCATTACTCTTTTCTTTTGTTACTGTAAACATAGCATAAGAAAAGTATCCTCCAAATATTAATAGAGTTACTATAATCATCACTATCATATATATCTTACTAAAGCTTGTTTCTAATAATATCTTTTTCATCTTCTTACTCCTTTCATTTATGCACATAAAAAAGAATAGAATTATCCTCTATTCTTTTAAGTCATAATGAAAGAAAGTAACTAAATTACTACTAAACTGCCCCCCCCCAGGTAACATGTTGTAAACGAATGCTAGTATTTATTTTTCTCATTTTTCTACCTTCTTTCTATTTATCTATAATGTTTCAGTATTATTTATATTTATTTCAGGTATAGGACTAATCGTTCCTTCTCCTACATTATTTTGAATATTTTGATTAATATTAGTATAAGTATTTTCTTTAGTTGAAGATTCTTGATTGATAGTTGGTTGCTCTATTGTTTGATTATTAATATTTGGTATTTCATTGATTGTACTAGACATATTATTTGAAGCTTCATTTATACTGTTATTAGGTATTGTATTATTTATAGGAGCCTGTTCTATATTATTTACTTCATTAATAGGTTGATTAACATTGTTAACTGGTTCTTGATTTATATTAACTTCAGGTATTCCCATATTAGTATTTGCTACTTCTTGGGTTGGAGCATTGCTAATATTACTACTTGTTTCTGTATTTTGATTATTATTAACTACAGTATTAGTATTAGTATTTGTATTAGTGTTTGTATTACTATGTCCATCCCAAATTCTAACTACATCACAGTTACCACTCATTGGCATTGGATTAGGCATCTTTAATTTAACTATTAAAGGTATCTTAAAGGCACTACCAAAGGCTAAACATGTTCCTGATTGTAGACTCTTTTGTTTTTCTACTATTTCATCAGAAATATTAGGAACCATTTTCTTAATATACTCTACGTCTGTTGGATGGTTCATCTTAAAGATTAAGAAATTAGAACACTGTGAGATAACAGTATCCGACATTTCTACTGGTCTTTGAGTAATTAATCCTAGGATAAGTCCATATTTACGCCCCTCTTTAGCGATACGTTCAAAGATATTATATCCAATTAAGAATCTATCTGTATCATTTTGAATATATCTATGAGCTTCTTCTACAAAGATGTGGAAAGGTATACTTGCTCTATCTTTTAAAGCTTTGGTAAACTCAAATAAAAGTCTTGAATATATTTTTGTTATTACTTTAGCAAAGTCATCATCTACATCATCTAAATTAATATTTACTAACTGATATTTTTTTCCATTGCTAATCATTAAATCTGATAGATACTTTTCTAAGGAAATATAACTTCCACTTTCCCATTTAAAGAAATTAGAATTACTTGAAGTAATTAGCGAATGTAATCTAACCTTTAAAGTAACTGAATCACCATAAGTATTTTCATTTCTAAGCCATCCTTCACTAATTAGGGTAAAGTTTAAAGCTTTCTCTAAGTCATCTAGAGTATAATAGCAATCTTTACGTGGTTCAAAATTATCATATTCATCATTTATAAAACTAGATACATATTCTGTTAATAAAACACTTTCAGAAAACTGTCCATGTGAATCTATTAAGAAGCACTCTCTAAATTTTCTAACATATCCTATTCCTTGGACAGGGGCTTCTAGATTAAACTGATCAGTAGAACAACTATTAAGGATTGAGAAAACATCATTTCTTTTATTTGGTGCAGTTTGATTTGTATATAGAATAGTCATAATTGCTTTAGCGATTAAATGATTTTTATATTTATTAGCATCTACTCCTGTACTTGCAAAGATTCTTGCTAGTTTTAACATTCTTTCAATAATTGGTAATTGTGAATGTTCTGTCGCTTGTAATAAAAGAGTAAGATCATCTTCATTAAGTAAAAAGATTGGTAGACGTAATGGCTCTCCTTTTCCTTCAACTTCATTAGTAGTAATAAAACGATAATTATAGTTAGGATTTATTTTACTTAAGTCTTTAAAAGCATTGTAATACTCTCCAGATGAATCAAATAGTAAGATATTTGATTTATATGGAAATAGTCTTTGATCTTCAAACATGTTTTGCATTATTCTTGAGATACCACAAGATTTACCACTACCACTGTTACCAAAGATAGCGAAGTGATTACTAAAGAAATTATTAACATCTAAGTATACTGGAAAATCATTATAATAAGGACTAACTCCAAAAGGCATATATCCTGTTTTATCTTCTCCTGTTATTAGAGGTATTTCTTCTTGTTTAATTACTCTTATCTTGGCATCTAATGATGGTTTTCTTAAGACACCTCCAACTAGACGTCCATTTGTTATTTCACCTAGAAACCTTGCTTTGACAATGCCATCTTCTAGATCATCTACTTCTCCTAAGATTGTCTTATCCTTATCTTCGAATATTAAATGTAGGTTCATTAAGTTAATTGCTACTTCTTCGCCTTCTTTTAGTTTAATATTAGCACCTTGATCACTAATATAGATTATTTTATCAAACATATAACAACTCTCCTTTATTCTATAAGTAAATTATATCGTTAAATTAAA
>CALVUV010000123.1 GCA_944363685.1 uncultured Bacilli bacterium | reverse complement strand
ATCATAATAAACGGGGATCATATTATCTAGTAAAACTGGAGCATTTACTTCAACATCAAGTCCTTCAATCGTTCTTACATTTATTTTAAACTTGTAACTTTTACCACCGATCGTCGCTGTCTGTTTATCGCCACTTTCGCTATAATTTATGTCTCCTGTTGCTTTATAATCGGTGTTTAAATAAAAGAAAAGTCTATAAGAATGTACTTGTTCATCGCTTGGAAACTGAAAGGAATTCTGATAAACTACAAAAGTATTTTCGCTAGTGTCATTACTTAAATCTGAAACATTAAAAGGGCCTGCCAAAACACTTTTATTCTCATCAGTTAAAATAAGTCTTGCATACTCATCTTCCAAAGTAGAGCTAGGATCTTTTTCTAAAATTATCGCATAAGATAAAACCTCACTACTACCACTTTGAGCACTAACTTCAAAATCAAAAGAATTTTCCTGAGCTAAACCCTCTTCATCTGTCATCGCATCAGTACTAGTAATACTTAAAGCTGCACTTTTCTCATCATAAGAAAAAATTAAATCTGATGAGATAATATTATTCTCTGTTGAACCATTAAGTAAAAAATTTACAAAAGCATAACTTACTCCTCCTATAAGAAGCAAAGCTACTATTCCAATAATTATTATATATTTTTTCTTATTCTTCATAAATACACTCCATTTCTATTATGACTAATTCTAAAATTATTGTACCAAATTTCTAACGAAAAGTCTTCTGTTAATAAAAAAATATTGCAAAATAAAAAGTGTTGGATTATTATAAATTCCGATCAAAGAGTCTAAATAATCTCAACACACTTAATATTATACACAAAAATATTAATTTGAAAAGACTTATTTTCTCTCTTTGGTCAAAAGGAGGGATTTTTTTATGAATAATGAAAAAAATAAAAAGATATGGTTGAAAAAATGTGAAGAAACTTTGAGGATGGGAGGTAGAAGTGAAGTTACTATTAAAAACTATAGGTATGCTATTATTAGATTTTTAAACAGATATGATGAAAAAACTAATATTAGTAAATTAACTATAGACGATCTTATTAAATACTTCAAAAAAGACTTTATAGATAAAGGTTTAAGTGGTGCTACTTATAATATTAATCTCGCGGCAGTTAGATTCTTTTATTTAATTTGTTTTGATAGAAGTATTAGTAAAGTATTGCTCCCTAACTCTAAGCTTAGAAAAAGATTTCCTAAGATAGTTACAAAAGAACTATTTCTTAAGATAATTAATAATGAAGATAACTTAGAACATAAATGTTGGTTACTTCTATCTTTTTGTTGCGGTCTTAGAATAAGTGAAGTCGCTACTATTAAAATTGAAGATATTTATTCTGAAGAACATAAGCTTAGAATCTTAGGTAAAGGCAATAAAGAGAGATTCACTATTCTTCCTAATATTGTTATTAAGTTTTTAAGACTGTTTTACAAAAAGAAAGGATATACTCATAAAAAAGGATTTTTGTTTATTAGTCAAAATACAAATAATCACATTTGTGAAAGGACTATTGGCAACTACTTTTCTAGTTTAAAGAAAGAGTATAATTTACCACCTGAGATAACTGAACACAGTTTAAGACATTCATTTGCTACTTATTTTCTTATGAATGGTGGAGACCTACTTGTATTGAAATCTATAATGGGACACAAAAGCTTAAATTCTACTTCTATTTATGTTCATTTATCACAAAATTTTAACAATATTAAAGGGATAAACTATGACAAATAATTATACTATTCAAAATATACTTACAATGTATGGGCCTAGTTATATACAAACTCATAATCTTTCTAATGAACAATGGAAAGTTTATAATCAGATTAAAAAGTGTAAAAAAGAAGAAGCAGGATTCCATACAATTACTTGTAAAAAATGTGGTAAATCCATCACTGGTTTTAATAGTTGCAGAAATAGACATTGTCCTATGTGTCAATCTTATGCTAGAGAAAAATGGATTGATAATGAGTCTTCTTATTTACTTAATTGCCCTTATTTTCATATAGTCACTACTATTCCCAGTGAACTAAATGATCTTACTTTATATAATAAAAAATTAATCTATAATATTTTGTTTAAAGCCACTAGTGAATCTATTTTAGAACTTTCAGAAGATCCTAAATGGTTAGGTGCCATAGTTGGTATTACTTCTATCCTTCATACTTGGGGACAAACAATGGAGTTTCATCCTCATATTCATTCTATTGTTACAGGTGGAGGCTTAAATAATAATAAATGGATAGAATCAAATAATAAATATCTATTTAAAGTTCAAGTATTATCTTCTTTATTTAAAGGTAAGTTTTTAGGAATGTTAAAACATATTTATAATGATTTAACATTTCCTAATAAGTTAAATTATCTAAAAGATTTTAAAAAGTTTAACGACTTTTTAAGACCTTTATATAACAAAACATTTATCACTTATGTTGAACCTCCTAAAGGGAAAGCAGAAAATGTTATTGAATATCTAGGAAGGTATACCTTTCGTGTTGCCATTTCTAACGAAAGAATAATAGATATAAGTAATGGTATTATCACTTTTGAATATAAGGACTACAAAGATAATGGTAATATTAAAATAATGAAATTAACTGCGGAAGAATTTATTAGAAGATTCTTACTCCATGTTCTACCTAAAAACTTTACTAAGATTAAACATTATGGACTACTTGCCAATAGAAATAAAAAGACAACTATTAAGTTATGTAGAATCTTAATAGGTCAAAAGATATTTTCTGATTTTACTACTCTTAGAAAAAGAAAACTTCATAAATTTATTTGTGAAGACTGTGGTAATGAAGAGTTCATTTATAAGTTTTTCTACCCTCTTAGGATTTAGCACAATCTACAATTTAATATTTGTTATCTATGGGGTAAGGGGAAACTGTACCCAATTTTAAGCATTTATTACATGATTTTATATAATTAACTGCCTTTATATCACTTATTACTATAAATACAAAAAAGAGAAAAAATACTTTCCCCTTTATAATATGAAAATTTGGTACAATTAATTTATACCAAATTTTTCTTCATAAAATTTAGTATAAATTGCTAAACATTATAACATATATTGTCGTATTTATGTTCCTTCGAATAAGAAAATTAACTTTTTCGCTTGATATTTTTTTAAATTTTTAAGATTGCCCACCCC
>CALVUV010000122.1 GCA_944363685.1 uncultured Bacilli bacterium | reverse complement strand
ATAGATACTTTATAATAGGACATTTTGTTTTATAAATACTTATGAAAAAAGCGGACATTTTGTTTTATTAATCACATAAAATTTAAGTATTATAAACAAATTTTTCTTTTTTTTCACATTATATGTAGAAAAAAAATAATATAAATTTATCTTTTCTTTCATAGAGTATAAAGAAAGGTATGATAAATTATGAAAATAGGACTTCCTAAAGCTCTACTTTATCATTATTATGCTCCACTTTGGAAAGCATTTTTTGATGAGTTAGGGGTAGATTATATTGTAAGTAGTGATACAACTATTAAAACTCTTATTGTTGGTAAAGAAAAAAGTATAGATGAAGCTTGTCTCGCTCTTAAAATATATCTTGGTCATATAGAAGAGTTAAAAGAAAAATGCGATTATATCTTAGTACCTAGAATATTTTCTTTAGTTAAATCTGAACAGGCATGTACTAATTTTAATGCTTTATATGATTTAGTAAGAAATACTTTTAAAGATATAAAGATATTAAACTATAATATTGATGTTAAGCATCATAAGTATGAAAAAAGTGCTTTTTTAAAGATTGGTAAAGATTTAGGTTTTAGTATTTTAGAATCTGCTAGAGCTTATAATAAAGCAAAAGAGATAGAGAATAATTATTATAAAAATGAAGAGAAAAATGCTAAAGATATATTAAAAACTAATAAGACTAAGATTCTTTTGTTAGGACATCCTTATATATTAAAAGATAATTTAATAGGTAAAAGTATTGTTAATTATCTTTTGAATAATAATATCTCTGTTGTATATAGTTATCAAGTTCCTAGAGAATTAATAGATTTTAATTGTAATAAGATATCTACTAAAATACATTTTACTATGAATAAAGAACAAATTGCAGCTTTTAATTATTTTAAAGATAAAGTAAATGGTACGATTATTTTAACGGCTTTTCCTTGTGGACCTGATTCTTTATCTAATGAAATGATTATTAGGAAAAGAAAAAAGCACCCTACTTTATTACTTACTTTTGAAGATTTAACTAATAATACTGCTGTTATTACTAGATTAGAGAGTTTTTTAGATATGTTAAAGGGAGGTATACATTTATGAGGCAATTGGTGGCTTTTCCACAACTAGGTAATTATTTTAATCCTTTTAGAAAATTAATTATTAATACAACTCATTTAAAAGTAATAGAAATGCCTAAGATAACTAAAGAAACTATTAATTTAGGTAGTAAGAATTCTCCTGATACAGTATGTGTTCCTTTTAAATATAATTTAGGTAATTTTATAGAAGCTTTAAATATGGGAGCGACTGTTTTATTTCAAGCAGGTGGTGGTTGTAGATATAGATATTATGCTGAAGTACAAGAGACTATTTTAAAAGATTTGGGATATGATTTTACGATGTATCAAATAATGGAGAGAGATCATTTAAGATTTAGAGAAATTTATAATACTATGTTAAAACTTAATCCCTATCTTACAAGAAGAAAATTAATTAAAGAGATATTTAGTACTTTATTATATATTTATTATTTAGATAAAATAGATATTATTATAAGAAGTAGAGTTGGTTTTGAAAAGAATAATAATAGTTTTAAAAAGATTAAAGATAATTTTATTAAAAGAGCGAATAAAGAAAATAGTATTATTAAGTTAACAAGACTATATAAAAAGACTAAAAAAGAATTAAAAAAGGTAGCGATAAATAAACCTAAAGATACTTTAAAAGTAGGGATAATTGGAGAGTTATATACATCTATGGAGCCTTTTTCTAATTATGAACTTGAAAAGTTATTAGCTTCTTTTAATATTGAGATTAAGAGATTTACTAATTTAAGTTATTTGTTATGGCAGAAGCCTTTAATAAGTAAATATATGAAATTTAAGATTAGAAAGTATTGTAAGTATACTTTAGGTGCTGATGGGTTAGATAATGTTTATAGAGTTTATTATTTAAAGAAACATAAGTATGATGGTATTATTCATATTAAACCTACTGGATGTACTCCTGAGATAGGTGCAATGCCTATTATTATGAATATTGCTAAAGATAATAATATGCCTATTATATTTTTGTCTTTTGATGAACAAACAGGGGTTGAGGGGTTAAATACAAGAATTGAGGCTTTTTATGATTTATTAAAGATTAAGAAGGAGGATAATAATGGAAGCAAGTCTTGGAATTGATATAGGTTCTATTTCTACTAAAGGGGTAATACTTGATAATGATAATAATATATTAGCTTTTAGTTATTTATGGACTGAGGGTAATCCTATTGAAGCTGTTAAAAGAGTATTAAGAGATTTAGAAGAACAGATAGATGAAGATGTAAAAGTTGTATCTGTTGGGACTACTGGATCTGCTAGAAAACTTATAGGGACTATGTTAGGTGCTACAAGTATTAAGAATGAGATAACTGCTCATGCTATAGGGACTTTATCTAAATACCCTGATATAAAGACTATTTTAGAAATAGGAGGACAAGATTCTAAAATTATAATACTAGATAATGGTATTGTTACAGATTATGCTATGAATACTTTATGTGCTGCTGGTACTGGTAGTTTTTTATCTAGTCAAGCGAAAAGATTAGGACTTGATGTTGAAGATTTTGGTAAGATTGCTCTTTCTAGTAAGAATCCTACTAATATAGCTGCTAGATGTACTGTTTTTGCAGAGAGTGATTTAGTTCATAAGATACAAATGGGTTATAAGAGAAATGATATTATTGCAGGGTTATGTTATAGTGTAGCTAGTAATTATCTTAATAATGTTGGTAAAGGTAAAAAAATAGAAGGTCCTATAATATTTCAAGGAGGAGTATCAAAGAATATAGGAGTTAAGAAAGCTTTTGAAGATTTATTAAAAGAAGATATTATAGTAGATGATAATGGGCATTTAATGGGAGCGATTGGTAGTGCAATACTTGCTAGAAAAACAGGAATAAAGAAAGAGTTTAATTTTAAGATTAAAGATGCTAAATTTGAAACAACAGGTATAGAATGTAAAGGATGTCCTAATCATTGTGAGATAATAGTAGTTAAGAAAGATAATAAGATATTAGATTATTGGGGTAACAGATGTGATAAAGGGGCTTTAAAAGTAAAAGAACAAGAAAAATGAAAAATAAATATTTTTCATAAGAATTCCTGACGGAATTCCTTTTTTTATGTTATTTAATGCTATC
>CALVUV010000121.1 GCA_944363685.1 uncultured Bacilli bacterium | reverse complement strand
GAAATTATTTATTCAAATATTTAAATTTGCTATTGTTGGTGGTATCGCTACTATAATTGATTTTGTATTTCTTTATTTATTTAGAGAATTTTTACATTTTCCTGTTATACTTGCTAATACTTTATCATTTTGTATTTCTGTTATCTATAACTATATTGCAAGTGTTAAATGGGTATTTGATGTAAATAAAGAAAAAGATGCTAGGAAACAATTTATTACCTTTATAGTATTTAGTGTAATAGGACTTTTATTAAATGATTTAATTATGTGGATAAGTGTAGATTTCTTAAGTATTTATTATTTACTTGCTAAAATAATTGCAACATTTATAGTAATGATATTTAATTTTGTGACTAGAAAGATTTTTTTAGAATAGGTGGTGATAAATAATGAAAGTAGTAGTAGCAGGAACTGGTTATGTAGGATTAATTACAGGTGTTGTTTTAGCATATATAGGTAATAAAGTAACTTGTATAGATGTTGATAGTAATAAAATAGATTTACTAAAGAGTGGTAAAAGTCCAATATACGAAAAAGATTTAGATAAATATTTATCTTTATCTAAAGATAATTTGAATTTTACAACAGATAATAATTGTTATAAAGACTCTGATGTAATAATAATAGGAGTTGGTACTCCAGAAAGAAAAGATGGTAGTGCTAATTTAGATTATGTATATAATGTTTGTGATAATATTATTAAATATGCATCTAAAGATTTAGTAGTAGTTATTAAGTCAACTGTTCCTATTGGTACAAATGATGATATTGAAAAATATTTCTCTTCTAAAAGAGATGATATTAAAATTACCGTTGCAAGTAATCCAGAATTTTTAGCACAAGGAACTGCAATACACGATACTTTATATGCTAGTAGAATTGTTGTGGGAGCAGAAGATGACAAAACTTTTAGTATTATGAGAAATTTATATGAACCCTTGACTAAAGAACCTTATAATGTTCCTTATCTTGAAATGGATAGAAGAAGTGCTGAGATGGTTAAGTATGCATCAAATGACTTTTTAGCTTTAAAGATATCATATATCAATGAGATAGCTAACCTATGTAGTAAAGTGGGTGCTAATATTGATGATGTTACTAAGGGTATGAGTTATGATAAAAGAATAGGTTCACTATTTTTAAAACCAGGAATAGGTTATGGTGGTAGTTGCTTCCCAAAAGATACTAAAGCTTTGCACTGGCTTAGTAAAATAAATGATTGTGAATTAAAACTTGTAAAAGATTGTATTGAAATTAATAAAAAACAAAAGTTAATACTATTTGATAAATTACGAGAAGATTTTAAGTCTTTAAAAGATTTAAAAGTAACTATATTAGGCTTATCTTTTAAGCCTATGACAGATGATTTAAGAGAAGCACCATCTCTTGTAAATATAGATATGTTATTAGATTATGGTGCAGTTATTACAGTATATGATCCTATCGCAACATCTAAAGTAAAGGAAATATATGGTAATAATCTAAACTATGTTAGTACTATTGATGAAGCGATTAAAGATAGCGATGCAGTATTAATAATGACAGAATGGAAAGAAATAAAAGATTACAATATAGATAATTATCTAAAATATATGAGAAAAGTAAATATTTATGATGGTAGAAACTGTTATGATCCAGTTGCTATGAGAGAAAAAGGAATAGCATATTATTCAATAGGTAGATAATAATTTTGAGTAGAAAGGTAGTGATCTTATGGATAAAATATCTATAATTGTTCCTTGTTATAACGAAGAAGAATCTATTCCTCTTTTTTATAAGGAGATATCTAAAATTATAAAGAAAATGAAAAATGTTACTTTTGAATTATTATTTGTTAATGATGGGTCTACTGATAATAGTTTAAAAGAAATGAAGAAGTTAAGTGAAGAGGAGAATTATATAAAATATATTTCTTTTTCAAGAAATTTTGGTAAAGAAGCGGCAATGATGGCAGGACTTGAGAATGCTAGTGGGGACTATGTCGCTATTATGGATGTTGATTTACAAGATCCTCCTAGTAAAATAGAAGAAATGTATAAAATTATTAAAAATAATCCTGATATTGATTGTGTAGGTTTAAAGACTAATAGTCACGATGATTATGGGTTTATTAGAAGAATTTTTACTAATCTTTTTTATAAAATTATTTCTAAAATGTCTAAAGCCTTAATGGTACCAGGAGCGAGAGATTTTAGACTTATGAATAGATTAATGGTTGATGCTATTATATCTTGTAAGGAATGTAATAGATATTCTAAAGGTTTATTTGGGTATGTAGGGTTTAATACTAAATGGTTAACTTATAAGGCACCAGAGAGAAAAGCAGGGAAGTCTACTTGGAATTTCTTTAAGCTTTGTGCTTATGCTATAGATGGAATTCTTGCATTTACAACAGCGCCATTAACTATTGCAGCTTTTATTGGAATTATATTTTGTTTATTATCTATTATTGCAATTATTATAATAATAATTAGGACTTTAATCTTTGGAGATCCTGTTGCAGGGTGGCCATCTTTAGTTTGTATAATGTTTTTCTTAAGTGGTATTCAATTATTTTGTGCTGGAATTAGTGGGGCATATTTATCTAAAACTTATACAGAAGTAAAGAGAAGACCTTTATATATTATTAAAGAAGAAAATATTAAAAAGTAAGATAATTAAATAAATATACTTTACATTTTATTAAAAACTATGATAGTATAACATTAGATAAGGTAAGGAAGAAGGTAAAAAATATGAGAAGATTATGTTTACAATATGTTACCTGGGGGGGGGCAATTTACTAGTAAACTAAGTAATAAAATTACTTTCTTTCATAGTGTAAGAAGAATAGAGTAAGTGTATTCTATTCTTTTTATAATGTCAAAATATAAGTAATCTAGATAAGAATAAGTAGTAAGGGAGAATTATTTATTATGAAAGAGAAAAATAAAAGAAAAGAGATAATTATAATAGTAGTATTAATACTATTAATGATAGTAATAATAGTAGGAACAAGTTATGCAGCATTTAGGTATGGAGGAGTAGGAGAAGTAGAAAACTCTATAACAAGTGGTGCGATTACTATGAAGTATACAGAAACAAGTAATGGAATAACCTTAAGTGGTGCATTACCAACAACTGATAAGACAGGAACAGTAAGACTAACTCCTGGAGAGTATTTTGATTTTAATATAAGTAGTACCATAACAGGTAATACAAATATTAATTATGAAATAAGTGCTAAAAAGGAAGATGGAAATACAATAGATGGTAAAT
>CALVUV010000120.1 GCA_944363685.1 uncultured Bacilli bacterium | reverse complement strand
TCCCAAGTCATAGCATTTTGACATGCATGACAATGATGAGAGCATCCTGATACCCATAAAACAACTCTAAGTCCTTCACCATTAAGCATATCTGCCTTTGTTATATTATGATACTTCATTACATAGACTTCCTTTCAGATATTTCTACCATTTTAGCATTACCAAGCATCGTATCTCCATGAACTCTTGAATAAGAAAGATATCCATTCATTCTATCTATCTTTGTTAAATCACTACTTCCACACTTAGGACAAGTATCCATATCTAATTCTTCATGTCCACAATTATTACAGTAAGCAAGTGAAAGATTAACCCCTTCATAAAAACCTTTATCCATCGCTCTTTCAACATAAGTTATCATCGCTTTAGTATTATAACTTAAATTATAACGTACATACTGAATACGACCACCTTTAAATAATTCCCAAAATCTATCCTCAAGATCTTGTTTCTCTATTCCACTAATATCTTCCCAAACACCACAATGAAAGCTATTAGAGACGTATTCTCTTGAACTAACTCCAGGAATAACACCATATTTCTTACGGAATTGTTTTATCTGTAGTCCACATAAACTCTCTGCAGGTGTACCATAAATAGCATATAGAATATGATCTTCTTTTTTAAACTCATTAGTCTTCTTATTAATATATTTCATAACTTCAAGAGCAAACTCTCCATCTTCAACAATACTTTTACCATTATATAACTCTTGTAATTCATTTAAAGCCGTAATACCAAAAGATGCTGTTGAAGACTTAAGAATAGGTTCAATTGACTCATCTGGCTTCAAATTACCCCCATAAAATCCCCCTTGAGAGTATGCTAAAGGATTAGTAGAAGCTTTACGTTTAGCAAGATAACGATAAGTACGAATATGAATCCTACGAATCATCTCTAAGTAATAATCAAGTACCTCATAAAAGTCTTTTTGTTCTTCACGAGCTTTAGCAAGTATCATAGGTAAATGTAAAGATATTGCCCCTATATTAAATCTACCAATAAAAACAGGTTTATCTTTTTCATCTGCAGCATTCATCCCTCCCCGTTCATACCAAGGAGATAAAAATGCTCTACATCCCATAGGACTAACTATTCTTCCATACTTTTTATACATCTCTCCCACATAACCTTCTCCTGATAATGATAAATAATCAGGATACATTGTCTTTTCACTACATTTAATCGCTTTTAGAAAACTATCTCTTAACTCTCCCCCTTCACCATGCAATTTTTTATCATATAAAAACACAAGTTTAGGAAATACAGTAGGTCTTTTAAATCCTTTCTTACCTTGACCCTTTCTATGAACATCTAATATAGTCTTAGTAATCATAACAGCAAACTTATCTTTATCTACTCCAAAAGTAAGAGTAACAAAAGGATAATCTCCTCTACTAGAACTAACTGTATTTAATTTATATTCAAGTCCTTGATAACCTTGTTCGCACTCACGAACAGTCTTCTTCCAAGCATAATCTTCCGCTTCTTCTACATAATCTTTTCCCTTAATATCCAAATATTCTTTATAATACATATCATAACTCTTCTTAGCATATTTAGATAATACTGTATCAATCTCAGGAAGAGTAAAACCACCATACTGCATTGCAGTAGTATTAATAGTAACATCTCCTATAACATTAAAAGCTGTCTGTAATGTTTTAGGTTCTGTATACCAAATATTACTCATCTCAAACCCATCTTTTAAGACATTAGCGATATCAAACAAACAACAATTCATCGTATCTCGTCTTGCACTCATATCATGAATATAGATATAACCATCTTTACAAGCCTCTATTTCAGCACTAGTTAAAAAGAATTTCTTATATAACTCTTTATTAAGACTATTATATATTAAACATCTTTGTGTAGTAACTAAAGCACTATCCATATTAGCACAATCTTTATCACCAATATAAGTAATAACTTGACTCTTTTTATAAACTTCATCTAACATATGAACAATATCTTTTTTATAATCACGATATTCTCTATAACTTTTAGCAACTAAAGGATTAATAGACTCCAAAGCCATTTCAAGACAACTATGAACTTGTTCTACAGTAGGATTACTTGTCTGAGTACTTAAAAGTTCAACTACTCTATCAACTACTTTAGATAAAGCATCATCAGTTAAATCAACCATAACTCTTTCTGCACTTGCCATAGCAGCTTTCCTAACTCGCTCTGGATCAAACCTTTCCAAATTCCCATTTCTTTTTACAATCATAATATCTTTCATAAAATCAACTGCCTCTCTATCTTACAAAATCAATTTTAACTCACAAATAAAGAATATTATTGGTGCATTTGCAACATTATTTATTTTTTGTTAAAATAATTTATAAAGAGGTGCATAAATATGTTAAAAACCCTAGATGAAACAAAGCTTTATGAATTTAAGAATAATTTGTCAAACTGTGTCAACGTCAAAAGTAAAACTTTTTATAACAAAGATTTAATATTAAGTTATTCTCCTATAAAAAAGATGATAGGATTTATTACTTATGGGAAAGCAAATATAGTAAAGACAGATAAATATGGAAATACTACTATTATGAGAGATTTAAAGAAGAATGATATTTTCTCTAATTTATTTTTTCAAGATACAGAAGATGAAATATATATTATTAGTAACGGTGAAACAGAAGTTATTTTTATTGATTATTACAACATGATAAAAAATTGTAGTATTAACTGTCCCTTTCACAACAATTTAATATTAATGTTATTTGAATTATTAATTATTGATAATAAACAACAAAATGAGAAGATTGAACTATTATCAAAAAGAACAGTAGAAGAAAAAATATTATTCTTTTTAAAACAAAGAATGAATGAAAATAATATATTTAAAGTTACTACTTCTTACAAAGCTATATCAGAATATCTTTTTGTAGATAGATCAAACCTTATGAGAGAGTTAAAAAAGATGGAAGAAAAAGGGCTAATAAAAAAAGAAGAAAAAACAATTAAGATTTTATCCTAAAGTTATATTGTAAATAATTAGTAGAAGCTCTCTTCATATAACCATAATAACTAGCTTTAACCCTTACTAACTTATCTTTATCATAAATACTTAAGTATTTTATCTTCCTTTTAATCCTTGTCTTTACTTTATTATTTATTCTAATAATAAGCTTATTATTTCTTAAAATAAATCTATATCCTATAAAAGTAAAACCACTACTTAACTTATATATATTAGTCTTCTTATTAAGCTCTAACTTCTCTTTAACAAGCTCTTTTTCAATAACATTTTTAATATATTTTAATCTCTCTTTATCATAATCAAAGATAACCCCGTATCGAGTAGAAATCTATGTCACCATATATTCCCCTCACGGATCCGTACGTGCAGCTTTCCCGCATACGGCTCTTCA
>CALVUV010000119.1 GCA_944363685.1 uncultured Bacilli bacterium | reverse complement strand
TCAGAAATAGTTAAACTAGTAGTAGAATCCACTAATACCAAAACTAAAATACAGCGTCTTGCCGACAAAGTAAGTGGTATCTTTGTTCCAGTTATCTTATTAATCGCTTTTCTAACATTTATAATCCAACTACTTATAGGACTACCCTTAGAAGAATCACTAATTCATATGGTAACAGTCCTAGTAGTCGCTTGTCCTTGTGCCTTAGGACTTGCCGTACCACTTGTTGTAGTTGTAAGTAATGGATTATGTGCAAAGAAAGGATTATTCTTAAGAAATAGTGAAGTATTAGAGAAAGCGAAAGATATTGATACTATTGTCTTTGATAAAACAGGAACTCTTACAAATGGAACTTTAAATATCTATAAGACATATAATTATTCTAACTATAAAGATAATGATTTAATTAATATTGTATCTAATATAGAAAAGAGTTCTTCTCATCCTATAAGCACTGCTTTTAAAGTTAAAAAGAAGTTAGTTGTAACTGATTTTAAAACAATAAACGGTAAAGGAATAAAAGCAAGTATTAATAACAAAGTTTATTATTTAGGAAATAACACTTTATTAAAAGATTTAAAAATAGAAGATAATCATAAAGAAGATTATAATAATTTAATAAATAATGGCTGTAGTATTATCTATGTAATAGAAGAAGGTATTGTTATCGCTCTAATAGGTGTAAAAGATATAGTTAGATCTAATATAAAAGATGTTATAACTAAATTTAAAGATAATAATATAGAAGTAATTATGTTAACAGGAGATAATGAAGTAACTGCAAAGATAATTGCAGAAGAGTTAGGTATAACTAAAGTAATATCTAATGTCTTACCAAAGAAGAAAGCAAGTACTATTAAAGACTTAACTAACAAAGGTAAAAAAGTAATAATGGTAGGAGATGGTATAAATGATGCACCTGCTTTAGTAAATGCAACTATTGGTATAAGTGTTAATGATGGGACAGATGTTGCTATGGATTCAGCTGATGTCATCCTTATGAATAATGATATTTCTAATATTTTAGACCTTATTAAAATAAGTAAAAAAGCCTATCTCATCATTAAAGAGAACTTATTCTGGGCATTCTTCTATAACTTACTTATGATACCTATCGCTATTGGATTATTAGAAAACTATGGAATAAGTGTGAGTCCTATGTTTGCAAGTATTGCTATGACAATAAGTAGTTTAACTGTAGTTATAAACTCCCTAAGACTTAGTAAAATGAAGGTGTAATAGACAAAAAGTATTATTTGTGATATAATATGTGCTATGAAAAACAAGGGGGATTATGTATGTTACATTTTACCTATGAAAACTTTGATGAAGAAACAAAAGAATATCTAAACAAGGCAATGGATATTTATTTTAGTATTGAAGATGTAGAGATTACTAAAAAATTAAAAGAATTTAATAAAACAATAAATTATACTTTATCAAAACTAGATAAAAAAATTTTTTCGATGTTTATTTCTAGCTTTATATCTAATGCCAATTTAAGTAATCTTTTAAAAGAATATGATGATATTAAAATAGATAACTTATTTTCCTTTGTTAATATAGAAAAAAAAGATATTAGACCATTAGAAAGTAATAGATATAGTGAATACTATGACAAAAAATTCAGGCTAGATTTAATTAGAATAATAAAAAAAGAAACAAGTAAATATTCTTTTAATGAGTTAAGACCAGAAATTATATTTCATTCATTAAAACAAATTGATATAGGTTCTAAAATAATAGAATACTTCATGAACTCTTCTGAGGATTGTATAAGTGTAGACCGATTTTTTTCAATACATCCATGTTTTGATGCAATAGAAATTTATATGAAGATAAAAAGAATATTAAAAAATGAAGATATTGAAGAAGCATACTTGATAGAATGTGATAGTTCTCTTGAATCAAATAAAGAGCTAGAAACGAAAGAATTTACCACATATATTGCCAATAAAAAAGATTTATTATATAAGCTTGATGCAATAAAGTCAAAATTTGTTGGTCAAGAGGAAGTAACAAAAAAATTGTTTTATAATATAATTAATAATCAAAACTTAACTTCAAATAAGTCTTTAAATGATGGAGAACGTTCTATAATATTTCTTGATGGTTCATCCGGAACAGGAAAAACTGCTATAACTGTAGAGATTACAAATAAATTAAATATACCTTTAATTATATCGTCTGCTGTTAATTATTCATCAACTGGTTATTATGGGGATGATATAGTTAATATTTTGAAAAGATTATATAAAAAGGCTAATAACAATTTAAAAAAAGCCGAACGAGGGATTATTATCTTAGATGAATTTGATAAACTAGCTTATAATCGTGAAAATGGTTGTGCCTTAGATATGAAAAAAGCTGTCCAACAACAATTATTAGACTTTACAGGAGGAGGTATTTATGAGATAAACATTAGTGAAAATACAAAGAGAGAAAAAAAGATTGAATTTGATACTTCAAAATTAACATTTATCTTTTTGGGAGCTTTGACAGAATTAAGAGAAAATAAAGCAATTAATAATGATGTCTATACAATCGAACCATTTGATTTAATTAGCATTGGTCTTGAAAAAGAGTTAGTTGGGAGAATTAATACATTTCTTCATACCCAAGAATATTCTAAATATGATTTACTAAAAATTTTAAAAGAATCTACAATAAGCCCAATTAAAAGTTTTGAAAATTGGATAATATCATATGATAAAACACTAATAATAGAAGATAATGTTTATGAAACCATTGTAGATGCCGCTCATAAATTAAACACAGGTGCAAGAGGGTTACAAACCATAATGAATAATATAAGAACAAATTATTTAGAAGAAGTTTTAATAGGTGAAGATAAGATAATTCATCTTGATGAGTCTAGAATTAATAATGCTATAGAGAAAACATTTGTTAGGAAGGTTAGAAAATAATATGCATTATGAATATAATGGTAACTTACTAGAAGAAGATAGAATAAACCTAGTAGCAAATGAAATAATTACTGCATATCCTGAAATACCTGTTGATAAAGCTAAAGACATTGCCATGTTAGAAGGTAAAATTTCAACTGATTGTAATTTAGAAATGGTATTTACAAGATTGTACAATATTATGTTAATAATGAGTAATGATAAGATTATTGTAAAAAAAGTATACCTAAGTTTATTTAATATCTTAAATGCTAATGCTAATCAAAATGATGGAAAGATAGATTACTATTATCAAGTTTTAGAAGAAATATATTATTTTCTAAATAGTGAAAGAGAATTCCCATTATTAGTGGAAATTTAATATTTAGTAACAAGAAAAATATGTTATACTAATAGACACAGGAGGTACATTATGGGAAAACTTACACAGGAAGAACTTAATTTAATATTAGAAAATATTAATCATAATATGGCAGAATATGATAAAGATATAAAAATAAAAATGGAACATTCAGACAAA
>CALVUV010000118.1 GCA_944363685.1 uncultured Bacilli bacterium | reverse complement strand
TATCAAAAGATGATTTATCCTCATAATTAAGTTTTCTAAAATTAATAAGTTCTTCTTCTTTTAGAAACAAATCACTACTAGATTCTTCAATCTCTTTATCTAGTTTAACAAAAACATCTTGTAATTTCTTCTTTTCTTTTTTTAACTCTTCTTTACTAATAGACACATTATCCCTCCTCACTAATTAGTAAAGTTCTTTGAAAACGAAGAAAACCCACATAAATTAATATGTAGTTAAATTAAATATTAAGTTTTAAGCATAAACGTCAATAAGAATATATCAAATAAATATTGTTTTGTAAATAACTTTATTTCTTTTTTAATTTTCTTTTCTTTATAAACAAATATATTAAATAACAAAAGCCCACAAGAATTGCTATACTAACAATAGTACTTATAACATCCTCTAAAAAATTGCTTTTATCTACATTAATTATATAATCTTTAACATCACCATTTTCTGCAGTTACTCTAATTATTACCTTATTCTCTCCTTCTTTTAAATTGTTATCAATAATTTTAGCTTTGGCTTTATTATCTTCTAAAGTATAATCTATATCTAGTTTATCTACACTGCTCAAGACGTTTATAACAGCACTTTCACCATTATTAAAATTAATAACCTCATTATCTACTCTAATAATAGCATTATTATTAGAACTTAAATTTCTAATACGATTAATATTTAATAAATAATTTTTATTAGTACCGTCTTCTGCAGTAACATTAATTATTACTTCATTATTTCCTATATTTAAATCAACAAGGCTATCATAAGTAGCTATAGATTTACTATCATTAGTAACAACTATTAAAGAAACACTTTCTTCCTTTGTTTCATAACTCATAATATCTTGAATAGGAATTTCATCATCATTTAAAACAACCTTATTTAAAGATACATCTGAACTTTTAGGAACAATTACTGGATTACTATTATTCTGTGTATCACTATTATAAGAACCAGAAGAACTAAAATTAGCACAAGGGTCCTGATATATTGGATTACCCGATGCATTATATCCACCACCTGAATTTTCAATAGCAACATGCCAATGATTATCAGAACCATGTTGTCCATAAGTTATTCCATTACAACTTTTAATACTATCTTTTCTTAAAAAACCAGAACTAGCTTCCACAACATTAAAGCTAATTACAAAAACAATAACAAAAATGCCAAAAAAAACTTTCTTCTTCATCATAAATTACCTCTCCTACCAATAATTTCAAGTTAATAATATCATACTTATAGTTAACATTCCAGTATCATGTATAAAAATTATGAAATAAAGTAAAAATAATAAAAAGGAATGTGATATTATGCAAATAAATTTAGGTTATGTAGGTAATCCTCTTACTCTTTTAGATATATATTCTCATAATTTAACTTATAAAGAATTCTCTAAATATGATAATAATAAAGGAATAGATTTATTAACTGAAAGAATAAAGTTAAATTTTAAAAACTTTCAAAAGGTTTTAAAGTATAATTATGATAATAAGATTAAATTCTATCGTATGACTCATACTATGTTTCCCCTACTTACTCATCCAAGTGTCAATATTGATTATAAAGAAGTATTTAAGGATGATTTTAAAAGACTAAAGGAAACTATAAATAAGTATAATATTAGAATAGATACTCATCCTGATGAATTTTGTCTATTAACAAGTGAAAAGAATGATGTTACCAGTAACAGTATAAAAATACTAAAGTTCCACTTAGAAATATTTAAACTATTAGGTTTAAATGCTAAATGTGTATTACATATAGGTAGTTCTAAACCAACTAAGGAAGAAGCATTGAATAGATTTAAAATTAATTATAATAAATTACCTAATGAATTAAAGAGTCTTATAATCCTAGAAAATGATGATAAAACTTATACAGTAACAGATACTTTAACTTTATGTGAAGAGTTAAATATACCAATGGTTTTAGATTATCATCATTTTATTTGTAATCACCTAAAAAATGAAAAGATAGATAAACTTTTACCTAGAATTATAAAGACCTGGAAAAATACTAATCTTAATCCTAAAATGCACTTCTCTTGTTCATTAAGCACTAAACAAAAAAGAAATCATAGTACTTATATAAACTATAATTCCTTTATTAAGTTTTTAAAATTATTAAAGCCTCTTAATACTGATATAGATATTATGTTAGAAGTGAAAGGTAAGGATGAAGCTTTATTTAGATTAATAAGACAACTTAAGTTTTATAAAGATTTTAAAGTAAAAGGAACTACTATTATTTTGTAAGAAAATAATTACCTTTAGGAAAAGTAATAATAACTTTAGTATATTTTAAATAAACCGACTCTATTTTAATATCAATACCAAGTTTATCACATAGTTTCTTTGTAAGATAAAGTCCTATACCACTAGCATTCTTTTTATTTCTATTACTACCAGTAAAGCCTTTATGAAACACTTTAGATATATCAGATTCTTTTATCCCTACTCCATTATCATATATTTCTAACTTAATATTGTTTTTATCCTCGAATCCCTTAATTCTAACTAATCTATTCTTTTTATTTTGATATTTTAAAGAATTACTAAGTATTTGACTAATTATAAAGTTTAACCATTTAATATCAGTATAAACTTTTAAATTATCTAAATCCTTTACTTCTACTTTAATATGATAATTTAGCAAATAATTCTTATAATCTAACAATACTGGATGAACAAGATCTGCAAGAGTTACTTCTTTAATAAAGTAATCTTTTTCTACAACATCACTTCTTGTATAAAATAACATTTTATCTACTAGTCTACTAATCTTTAAAACTTCTTCTTTCATTTTTTCATCATTATTATTATCTGCATATAGAGATAAAGCAGAAATAGGTGTTTTAATATCGTGTATAAAACTATCTAAGAAATCAAGATATTCTTCCTTAGAATTTTCTACCTCACTTAATTTATCATTTAAAGCTTTACAAGATCTATCTAGCGCATAGTAATAAGCTCTATTCTCTAAATTCTTAGGTTTATCTATTACTTCTTTAATTAAATATTTTTCATCTAAAGAATCTACTAGATTAACTATTTTTCTATATCTTTTCTTAATTAATAGATAACTAATTAATAAAGAGATAAAGATAAAAACAATTATTAGAATAGCAAGTAAGATAACAACACTAAAGTCAATTCCTATTAATAATAGATAAATACTAAGTAATAAAGTAAAGACTAAACTAATTATTATAAAAAATATCTTTTCTTCTAAATACTCTAAAAACATCATAACTTATAACCAACACCTCTTACTGTTTTAATAAAATCATCTAGTCCTATATCTCTTAATTTATTTCTTAATCTATTAATATTAACTATTAAGATATTCTCATCTAAATAGAATTTATCATTCCATAAATACTCTATTAACATATCTTTACTTAAGATATTAGGATAGTTTAAGAATAAATAATACATAAGTAAAAATTCATTTCTAGTTAGTTCAATCTCTTTATCTTGATATTTAATAAGAGATAAATGTAAATCTAATATTACTCCATTTACTATAAGTTCTTTATGATTTTTAGGATTAACTTCATCTAAACATTTTCTAATCTTAAGTA
>CALVUV010000117.1 GCA_944363685.1 uncultured Bacilli bacterium | reverse complement strand
AGTTCTAACTCATTTACTTTTTTTACATAGTAATAGTCATCACTTAATTTCATTAAATATTTACAACCTAAGGAATTCGCATAATTAGTTTTAGTTAAATATAATTTTGTAATAAAAGATAGCTTATTTTTAACAATATCAGTTCTAATCTTATCACTAGTTAAATCTATCATAGTCTCCCCCCTTTAATTAAGGCATATTATACCAAAAAAAGAAAGAAATTTCAATTATTTCTTTCCCTCTTTAAATGTTTCACTTAATACTGTTCCTGCAGTTACTAAACTTTGTAATTCACTAGGTACTATTATCTTAGTAGACTGTCCATTAGCAACTTTAACCATAGCATCATAACTCTTTAGTTTTAATACTGAAGCGTCTGCTTTAGCTTCTTTTAGTAATCTAATACCTTCAGCTTCAGCATTTTTAATTTTAATAATAGCTTCTGCTTCACCTTCTGCTTTCTTAATAGCTGCTTCTTTCGCTGCTTCTGCTCTTAAAACAGTACTTTCTTTTTCTCCTTCGGCAATTAGAACTGCAGCTTTTTTCTCTCCTTCTGCTTGTAATATCTTTTCACGTCTTTCACGTTCTGCTCTCATTTGTTTTTCCATAGCATCTTGAATATCACGAGGTGGTACTATATTTTTAACTTCTACTCTGTTTACTTTAATACCCCAAGGATCAGTCGCTTCATCTAGAATTGATCTCATTTTAGAATTAATAATATCTCTTGATGTTAATGTTTGATCTAGTTCTAGTTCTCCTATAATATTACGAAGAGTTGTGGCTGTTAAATTTTCAATTGCATTAATAGGATTTTCTACTCCATATGTATATAGTTTAGGGTCAGTTATTTGAAAATAAACAACTGTATCTATTTGCATTGTAACATTATCTTTAGTAATAACAGGTTGTGGTGCAAAGTCTTTAACTATTTCTTTTAATGATACAGTAGATGCTACTCTATCAAGAAATGGTACTACATAATGAGGTCCTGTACCAAGTGTCTTATAATAAGTACCTAATCTTTCTATTACCTTCGCTTGTGATTGGGGAATAACTTTTACTCCTAATACTATAATGACAATAATTACTATTAATATAACCCAAAACATATTAATCACTCTCCTTAATTTCTTCTACTTTAAGTTTTACTCCATTAATAGATAATATTTTTACTTTAGAATTCTCTTCTATTTCTTTATCACTATATGCACTCCACTTCTTTCCTAGAACTTTAACTTCACCAATTCCATCTTTTTCTATTGTTTCAGTTACTATTCCTTTTTTACCTATAACCATATCTAAATTAGTTGGTATTTTATCTCTTTTTTTCATTTTTTTAACAAATGGTTTTGTTAAAAGTAATAAGAGAATTGAACTGATAGTAAAAACTGCAAGATGTAACATTAAGTTGTCTGTTGCAAGTGATACAAAAGTTGTAATTAATGCACCTAATGAGAACCAAATAGATACTAAGTTCACTGTTGCAAGTTCAAATAATGCTAAAATAACAAATAATACTAACCAAAAAAGTGTCATAATACTTCCTCCCTTGATAAAAATATACTATAAATTTTAAAAAAATACTACAAAAATTAACTTTTTCTTACATATTTTTTTAGATTATGCTAAAATCTTTTAGGAAGCAAATTTAATGGTTAAATTGGAAACGAAACATCTATAAGGATGCAAACGAACAACACATTTTATAATGATGCTGTTTTTATATTGTAAGAAAGGAGGTTAACTATGCCCGAGAATAAACTTCAAGACTTTATTTATACTTTAATGATGGCTTTTCTAATGGTATACGTAATGGTTTGTTATAATATCTCTATTCATGCAGGAGGTCTAAGTAATATAGTTTTCTTAGAAGCATTAAAAGAATTACCTTTTATGTGGATAATTGCTATCATCTTAGAATTTTTCTTAATAGGTAAAATCGCTCATAATTTAACATTTAAAGTACTTAATCCTAAAAAGACACCAAGTATTATTATAAGTTATGGTATCTCTATTATAATAGTTACTTTTATGTGTCCTATTATGAGTTTAGTTGCAACCATCTTTATAAATAAACCTAGTCTTGATATATTTATACCTAGTTGGTTACAATCTATGGTTTTAAGTTTTCCTATGGCTATTTGTTTTCAATTGTTTTATGCAGGACCATTTGTAGGATTTATTTAAACTTATATTTAAAAACAAACTAAGTAAAAAAGCCTAGTTTGTTTTCTTTATTATTTATAAACTTTTACTTTCTTTATTAGATTATGATTAAATGATTTATTATTTAAAAGATGAATAATTAATTCGCTATCAATATTTTCTTTACCAAATTTATCAAGCATATTTTTAATACTTTTTTCTCTGTTAGAAGTCTTTAATAAATCTTTCTTGAAAAAAGAAAGCTCTTTTTGATATTTTAAACAGAATCTAAAATAATCTTGGAATAATACAGGTAATAAAGATAAAGCATCTTGGTAACCATTTCTTTCTAAAATTACTCTTTCAGCTTCTAATTGATTTATAACATCACTAAGATTATCAGTATATTTTACTTCTATTTTTGAAGGGGTTTTAACAAATGTATCTATTTTCTTTAAATATTTATTATATCTTTTATTAGAAAAATGTTTTCTAAATTGTTCAGGATAATCATCAAAAACACTAGAGTTAAATTTTATTGAGGGGATAAAACCTTTACAAAGGTGTTTTGGTACTTCTTCATAACATATATCATTTACATATAAAGAAGATATTTTCTTAGAAATAGATATATTACCTTGATCTAATGAAACTTTATCGAAATCTAATTCTTTATATTTTTCTTTTAAAATATTATATAGTCTTAAATATCTTTCACTTGAGAAAATAATACTTGTATTTGGATAAATACTTTTTATTGTATGAAAAACATCTCTAAATCTTTGTTCTTTAATGTCAATTAAATCCATTCTACAATCAAAAAAATCTTTTGTAGTTAAAGGAGAAACACTAAAAAAGCCATTTTGAGGAATGTTATCATCTAAATATTTTTTAAACTTTTCTACTCTATCATAATCATATTTATTATAATAATATCCATATCTTTCATTAATAGCTTTTTCTATTAATTTATCACAATTATAAGAAGATATCTTTCTTTTAAAATTAATAAAATCTTTAGTTAATAGAGCATCGATTCTTTCACTTTCTACTTTACTATTTATAGAGTTTAAAATTTTATTAATATCAAATATTGTAGCGACATTATCATAATAATTTAAATATAATAATAAGTCATTATGATGTAGAGGTATGTTATATTTTTTAAATATTGCTGGTAATTCTGATATTAGTAAGGCTTTTTCATCTTCTGTTAAATATTCTCTATCAAATAAGTAATTAATTGGTGTAAATTGAGGGTAATCAGCATTTATATAATAAGTAATTTCTTCTAAGTACATAAAATAACTCCTCTCTTAATTAGCAATAGTAGTATAGCATTAAATACTTTTTTTAGCAATAAGTTTTATAATGTTTGTTAAAGCTTTTTTAAAATGTTACATAGAGATTTTTTTAAAATGTTACATTATACACATAATATTTATAATTTT
>CALVUV010000116.1 GCA_944363685.1 uncultured Bacilli bacterium | reverse complement strand
TTATCAAAATTAGTAGTAAATTCACATCCTACTATAATATTTCCTTTATATATTTCTTTTACATTAAACTTTTCCATTTCAAAATAAGCTTTACAAGTATTATGATCTGTTATAGAAATAACTTCTAAACCTAAAAACTCAGCTTTTTCTAATAGTTCTTTAACTGTATCAGTTCCATCAGAATAAGTTGTATGCATATGTAAATCTATCATTATTTATTCTCCTTTATATATCTTTAAAGTCCTACCTAATATATCACCGTATTTTTCAAGATAGTTTTTAGTATGTTCTGTCATATTAGATGGTAAGTTACCTACATTAAACCACTCTAACTTTTTACTTTCATTATCATTTACTTTTAAGTCACCACTATATTTCTTTATTACATAGATAGCAGTTATATCATATAATTTATCTCCATTAGGATATTCTCTATATGTGTCTTTTCCTGATAATACTTTAACCATTTCTAAATCTATAATATCTAAGTTAGTTTCTTCTTTTATTTCACGTCTTGCCACATCTTCAAAGCTTTCTCCTAATTCCATCGCACCGCCTGGAAAACCATACTGATTATAATCAGTTCTAAGTTGCATAAGCACTTCATCTTTATCGTTAAATACAAATAGAAGAACTCCTGCAGTTAAGATTGGATTATGTCCCACATATTTTCTTAAATCTTTTATATAACTCATACTAATTCCTTTCTCATTATATATCTAATTTTACCACCATACATTAACTTTTCTTTATATTTTTTGTAGCCTGCCTTTTCTAATGTCTTAAGACTTGGCAAATTATCAGGATGAACAGTTGCATAAGAATACTTTATACTATTATCTCTTTCTTTCATTATAGATTCTGCTTTTAAAATCAAATGTTCTTGCAAATGATTTTCTCTATATTTTGGTAATACTCCTGCATTATCCATTTCAATAGATAAAGATAGTTCATCTTTAGGTATTTCTTCTGCAAGTTCATGATTTGGATTAATATGTCGCTCTACTATTAGGAAACCTGCTAAATCATCTTTGTATAATGCTTTAACGATAATAGCTTTATCATTTAATTTATTTAAAATCTTATCATAATCAGCAAGTCCTATTGCATACCATTCTTTATTTTCAATTATGTCATGTAAATACTTAATAGCATCTACCACTTCATTAATATCATTAATATTTCCTTCTTTAATAATAAAATTCATAACATCCTCCTAAAACGGATAACTAAAAACTTCATTATCATAATCATCCATAACTTCTAAAAAATAATCCATATTGTTTTTTATATCTTTGCATAACTCTTCATATAATTCACTACTAATATGATTATTATCACTCATACACTTATAAAACTTCTTAATACTAGCAGCATATTCTTTGATAGATGATTTACTAGACCACATACATTTTCTGATAAACCAGTCACTTAAAAATGTATATACTTCTAAAGGACCATCTTCCATTTTTGTTGGTTCATAATAATTTAAAAAATCATTTAGAAAAAACTCCATATTACTTACGTGTTTTTTTATTGTCTTATCTGTTAATTCTTTAGCTTCTAAATACTTTTCAAACTCTAAAAGAAATTTTTCATTTCTTTTAACATTTTTATTAACTTCTTTTTCATAATTATCCATATATAATCACTCCTACAAACTTATCATATTTATTTATCAGTTACTAGTTAATTTAGAGTTTTCTTGAATAGTAATAACACTAGTTCTAATAGTATTCATAGAAATTCTCCTTTAACATAAAACTTAATATAATTATACTAATTAAGCTATTACTTTTACAAGCATTTACATTTTAATTAGGCGGAATTCCGCCAATTTAAAATATTTGCTATTTATTTAGCACTTTATGTACCTGTTTTATCAGTGTCTCTTTTACTTCACTATCCCCTATTAAGGTAATGGAAAATGTTTTATAACCTATTCTATTTACACTAGCACCGAGAGTGATAGACTATTTTCTTATCTAAAATAAAATATCTATCATGAAATGTATTATCATATATAACAGTTAAGTTATTATATTGTTTATTATATTTTTCTATATCCTGTAAGGTAAGTAAATTATTAGGTTTAGTTATAATTGTTACTTCTATCTTTAATCTTTTTACAATATCTAACATTGTATTATCTGCATATCCATCAATTATTATTAATTTCTTTTTAGCACTATTAAATATCTCTTGTATTTTAGAGTATGCATCATAAATTTGGCCATTAAAATATATTTCTGTAGTTTTTCTTTTTTCCTCAAATTTTTGAAATGAGTCCTCTAAAGCCTTAATTTTATCGTGGTCTTCAATTACCATATTATTTATATATTTTTGTTCTAATATATTAGTAGATACATATTTTCTCATCATTACAAAAGCATTAATAATTTTGATACTCATATTTATTGCCGTTTCAGAATGTAATACACTAGAAAGCATTGCAACACCTTGTTCTGTAAAAACATATGGATTATATCTTCTACCACCTTTTATATTTGAGGTTCCAATTTGGAACCTCAAAGCATTATATTCTTCATCAGTTAATCTAAACATAAAATTTTCAGGAAATCTTTCTAAATTTCTTTTTACTGCTTTATTTATATCTTTTGTCCCGTTGCTACACTCATAAAGCCTTGCTAAATCACTATCTAACATCACTTGAACTCCACGAACTTCATAGATTAAATTCTCTATATTAATATTATCCTTTAGTATAACTTCATTCATATATTATCCCCCTGTAATTTTAAATTTTATATAAAACCTTTCACTTATATAATATACACTAAAAACATTTTTACACTTTTAATTTTAATAATGCTATAGATTCTAAATGATAAGTATTAGGGAATTCATCTACTAGTTTAATAGATTTAAGATGATAATTACTATCTAAAAGATTAATATCACGAGCAAGGGTTAGAGGATTACATGAGACATAAATAATATTTTTTACTTTTAAAGATAAGAGAAATTCTATTAAGTCTTTAGAAATACCACTTCTTGGAGGATCTAAAATAATTGTATCTGGAATATAATCAAGATTATTAATGACTTTACTAACATCTCCTAAATAAAACTCTGTATTAGTAATATCATTTAACTTAGCATTACTCTTAGCATCCCTCACTGCATCTTCTACGACTTCAATACCAATTACTTTTTTAGCATAATCACTAACTAAAAGACTAATAGTACCAGTACCACAGTATAAGTCATAGATAATATTACAATCTAGTTCTTTAACTAAATTAATAACTTCATTATAAATTAAACTAATCCCTTCTTTATTTACTTGAAAGAAAGAATCTTTTCTTACCATAAATTTTTTAGATAAAACATCTATCATCAAAGTTGGAACACCACTGATTAGTTCATTATTGTAATATAGAGAACTAACACTAGATGAAAAGAATTCTTTAATAGATTCTTTAGACTCATTACCTTCTAATATTAACATTAGTTTACCATCTAAAGATTTAATAATCGCTTTAGTTAATTTCTTATGTACTTTAATAAAAGAATTAAGCAAAGCTGTTAGGGTTATAATATTACTATCTAATAAATTACATTTATCTATAGGTATTAAATTATTATACTCTTTTTCATAATAACCTAACTTATCTTTTTTAATAT
>CALVUV010000115.1 GCA_944363685.1 uncultured Bacilli bacterium | reverse complement strand
ATATTTCTAATTCATGTAAAGGTCTAGTCATACTAACATATAAATTTTTCATATCAGTATTATCTCTTGATGAATATTTATCTTCTGAAGCATCTGTTAAAATAACAGCATCAAATTCTAGTCCTTTTGATAACTCACTAGATAAAGAACATATACCACTATCATAATCAACATTATCTTCACCAATACTTTTTATATCTAAACCTAGTTTTGCTAAATTATCTGCCATTTCTTTTGCTTCAGCAGTATCTCTACTTATTAAAGCGATAGACTGATAATCTTTTTCTTTTAATAAGTTAACTCTCTCTAATATTCTATTATAGTCATTCTCTTTAATCTTTAAGTATCTTACATCCTCTCCATGTCTAATAACAGGGGTAGCAGTCTTAAGACCAATATGAGAAAGAACAAGATTAGCAGAGTTCATAATTTCCATTGTTGTTCTATAACTCTTTAATAAGTATTCTAAGTTACAATCATTATCAAAGCTCTTACTTATTACATCGTTCCAATTATCAATACTACGATAATCATAAATAGACTGTGCTAAATCTCCAAAGATACTAAAACTACTAGATGATAGTACTTGTTTTAGTGCATAGAAATTAAATGTTCCATAGTCTTGAGCTTCATCTATTACAGTTTGTCTATAATCTTTATAAATACCACTACCATGAAGACGATAATGTAAATATACTAAACCAGGTAAATCTTCGAAAGTAAAGGTATTTTTTTCTTTTGGCTCATTATCTTTAATTTCTTTTACATCTTTATTATCATAATACTTTTCTATAGACCTAATCATATCACTATATAAAGCGGTTGTTTTCTTACTTCTAAAAGTAAAATATTTTCTTAAACTAGAAGAAAGACCACAACTTTCTAATTCTTTTTTAATCTTATCATAAGTTTGGTTTATAGCAGTTTTTGTTTTATTATCTTTAGCATTATCTAATAATTTATTATACTCTGCCATTAAAGCGGTAAGAACCTTATCTTGATTATTTTTTAAATAAGTACTAGCCATTAAAATAGTTCTTTCTATTTTTGATTCTATATCTGTTATATATCTATCATCAATATTATCATAAATTTTTCTAATCTCTTCTTTTGGTAAGATATTAAAGTCTTTTATACAAAAATCTTTAAGAGGTAATACTTTCTCTTTTTCTAAATAATTAATATACTCATCAATTACTGTTTTATAGTCTAGAGACATCTTAAATTTATTAACATTGAAATCTGTTTTACTAATTTTTTCTTTAGCAAGTGAAAAGTCTTCTCCTAAATACTCTTTAGTAAACTCTTCATAAGTAAGTTGTGGTACATCTGTTACATCTAAATCTGGTAAAACAGAAGATATATATTTAATAAAAAACTTATTAGGCCCTATTATCATATACTGATTAGATTTAATTTTATTACGATAGTTATAGGCAAGATAAGCGATTCTATGTAAGGCTACTGTTGTTTTACCAGAACCTGCTACACCTTGAACTATTATATTATCAGTTAAATCTTTTCTAATAACTTCATTTTGTTCACTTTGAATAGAACTAACTATATTTTTTAATCTATTATCTGCATTAACACTTAAATATGGTCTTAAAATCTCATCATTAGCGACAGTATCTACATCATTAAAAGAAATTAACTTACCACTTTCAATATCATATTGTCTTTTTAGACTAAGAGTACCATTTATAATACCTTCTGGTGCTTTATATGAAGTCTTACCTAAATTACTATCATAATATAAAGATGCAATAGGAGCACGCCAATCAACTGTTACAGTATTTTGATCAAAATCAGTAACACCAACTTTACCAATATAACACATGTTTTCTTCTTTTGCCTCATCATCTTTAAAGTCTATTCTAGCAAAGTATGGTTTCTTTAATCCTTCAGTTAGTACCCTTTCTTTATTTTCATACTGTTTAAGTAAGGCATCTAGAACTTCAGGATTATGTTGATATTTACTCGGAAGCGATCTTATTACTAACTTTAAATCCTCTAATACTTCTTTATATTGTTCTAATATTTCTTCTAATTTTCTTTCTTCAAAAGTTTCATCATAAATCATACTACATCCCCCTTAAACCTAATTATCTTATAATTACAGATTCAAAAAATCTCTCTTGGAACTCTGTTAAAGCTTTTATTTGATCATCAGTATAATTAACACCCTCTGGCACTACAATTATTTTATCATCATCATCGTTAGTTCTATGAATAACTGCAATGCACTTACCTTTATAATTTTCTACTGGATTAAATACTCCTAATAAATAAGCATCTAACTCTTCTCCATCTCCACTAATTACATTAGGTACATAACCATAATTAACAGTATAAACAAAGCCATGTTTAGGATGTTTAGTTCCTAAAGCTCTATCTATAACAATATTAACTTCCTTACCTATAAAATTTTTTGAATCAATTTTTTCCATCATAATCATCCCTTTCTATTAATATATTAAGTATAACACACTTGAGGTTTTAAATAAATGGATTTTTACTTGCATGATATTCTAAACCACTAGTTTTATATAATTTTAAAACTTTCTGATTAATATTATTATAGAAACTCTCATCATTCCTAAGCTTTTCTTCTACATAACTATCAAGCATTGTTTTATCAGTTTTAACAATATCTAAAACTTCTCTAAAAAACAATAAATCTTGTTTCTTTAATTTCATCACTTCTTGATAAAAATAATCCATTTCCCTATCACTAATAGCTTTAGGAGCATTTAAAGGGTCAACTGCCATATCATATATTTCACTATGAGCTTTATGCCACCTCTTAAGAGCAGAATATATTTTTCTAACATCTTCGTTGTTAATAGTATATTTATTATTATTGTCTACAAAATTACTTTCTAATAAAGTTCCATCACTACGTAATCTACTATTTAATTTTGTACCTTCAGCACTATACATTTCACTAAATATTCCTTTAGTAACTGTAAAATCAAATTTATTTAAAAAGAAATAATTATCTTCTAATTCTTTAATAGTTGTATCTCTATCAAAAAGAATAAAACCCATCTGTACTAAATAATTATATTTCTTAAATAATTCTAATGCTCTTTCATTATCTTCTAAAGTCGCTGCTTTATTCATTCTTTTTAAAGCTGTAGGACTACCATTTTCAATACCACAAGCAAAAGAGAAAAATCCTGCTCTTTTTAAATCATATAAAATATTATCAGTTACTTTGTCCGCTCTAATTTGCCCTCTTAATTTAACTTTTATACCTCTTTTTTCAATCTCATTAGCAAAGTCATATGCCCATTTCTCATCACGAGTTCCATCAATAAAACTATCATCTACCATCTTAATATAAGTGATACCTTTATTATATAACTCTTCTATCTCATCTACTATATTTTCAATACTTCTTGTTCTCCACACCTTACCTTTACTTAATCTGAAAAAGGAAATTACAGAACAAAACTCACAGTTACCACTACACCCTCTTGAAGTAACCATATTAACAGTAGATTTTTTCTTTTTAAGAACAGGTATCATTTCTCTACTAGGAAAAGGTAATTTATCTAAATTATCTAATAATCTTTTAGAAGGGTTATGATAAATATTACCATCTTTTTTATAACTAATATTCTCTATATTTTCAATAGACATATTTTT
>CALVUV010000114.1 GCA_944363685.1 uncultured Bacilli bacterium | reverse complement strand
TCTCTAGAGGTATATTATATAATAAATGTAACATTTTAAAAAAATCTCTATGTAACATTTTAAAAAAGCTTTAACAAAAGAAAAGATAGTATTTCTTTTTCTTTTAGTTTGTGGTAAAATCTTTATTAAGATAGAAAGGAGTTTTTGATATGCAAGAAGATAAATTTAAAATTGAAGTAGATGGTGAGATGAGGGAAGCTGAAGTTTTAAAAACTGTTAGTGTTGATAATAATGATTATGTTATTTATGCAATTGATAAAGGTGATGAGACTAGTGATATCCTAGCTTCTCGTATTGTTAAAGATAGTGAGGGTAATGATAGTTTAGTTGATTTAGAGACTGATGATGAGCGAAATAAATTAAAAGATATAGTAAATGCAATGTTTTCATAAGGTGAGTGATATTTATGAATTTTATGACAAATGAAGAATTAGATAGACAACTGGTGTTGGATAATGAAAATGTAATTTCTAGTTTGCAAAAATATAAAGATGCTAAAGCATCATTGAGAAAGGCTAGAATTACTAGTATTTCTAATAAGATTCTTGCGCCATATAGACGGTTTAAGATAAGTCTTGCTATTGCTAAATATGATGCAATGATAGAAAAGTTAGAAAAAGAACGTGAAAGGGCGATTAAAGAAGCAGAGAAATTACAAGAAAAAGAAGAAATTGAAAGAAGAAGACAAGCGAAAGCGGATTTTAAAGAAGCTGTTAGAGATAAAAGAAAAGAAGATGTTGTTAAATTTGTAGAAGATGTTAAGAGTGGTGTTAAAGAGTTTGGAAATAATACTATAGAAGGTGCTAATACTTTATTTAATGAGAATTTACAAAGAAGTAAAGATACGATTGATAGTTTAAAGAGTAAAGGTGTTAATGTGGTTAATAGTGCTTCTTGTTTTATGATAAATGTTAAGACTTCTTTAATTGCTACTTTAGATAAGAAGACTACTTTACATAGAGATATAGAAGGTAAGATTTTAAATTATAGAGAGAATAAAGCTAATAGAGATTATGAAAAGGCAATAGAAGATGCTAAAGCTAGACAGATACAAGAAGAAATAAATAATTCTATAGCAAGAGAAAGAGAATTTAGTGATGATGTTACTATAAGAGAAAGATTTAATAAGATTAATAAAAATAAATCTTATATGGGTACTGCTACTAATAGAGTTGTTGATTACTTTAGAAGTAAGAAGAATAAATTAGATGATAAGATATTTGATGCTAAAGTTAATATGGCTTATGCTAATAGTGTGGTTACTTTAAAAGCATCTAGAACTAAGAGTAAGATTGCTACGGCTTTTAATAGTCAAATAAATAATTTAAAAAATAAAGCTGATAACTTTATTGGTAATACTATGGTAGCTGCTAGTGATACATATAATAATATTAGGGAAGTAGCTAATAATAAAATGAGTGAAATATCTAGTGCTATGGAACATAGAAGTGAAGTAAAACAAAGAAAAGAAGATATGATAAGTGCTATAAACGAAGAAGAGAAAAGAAGAAATATGATTAGAGAAGAACAACTTAAGATGCGTAGAGATTTAACTGATAAAATTAATAACGGTGATATTTTTGAAGGTGCTGCTCCTGTTATAAATGGTAGTATGAGAAGGTAATAAAACTATTACTTTCTTTTCTTTTATTTTTAAATTTGGTACAATATATTTACTTAGAGATATTGTTATGATAAAAAAATATAATATATAAGAGACTACTTTAATGATAATAAAAATAATATTTATGGGAGGTGAAACTGTTGAAAGTAATTTTAATGAATCAAAATAAAAAAGTACTATTAGCAGAAATGGATGAGAATAATATATTTCAAAAAATATATGAATATTATAATATTAACTATGCACCACTTCATATATATAATGCTTATAATAAAAAAGAAGATGTATTATTGGCATTAAATTCATGGTTTAAAAATAGAGGGATTCCTGCATGGAGACAAAATATAGAGAAGTTGTTAGAAAAATTGAATGTAACCTCTCCTATAGAACTTTTAAATAAAGCCTATGGATTATCTTTATCAGACCAATATTTTATTAAAGATGAAGGACAAAACTTAAAATGGGAAGATATAAACTTTTTTATGAATGACTTTCAATATAAAGATTATTTAGATGTATCAATAAATTCTAATTCTAGGGAATCTGGTACAAAAATAAGTTTACATTCTCCTAATAATACTACAGATGGAATGGTAAAAAAAGGATGGATTATTGATAAAGATAATAATAGGGTATTAGTAAAGGGAGCATATTCTATATCTGGATTAGAACCTATAAATGAGTGGCTTGCCTCACAGATTTGTAAAAGACTTGATTTAGATTATTGTAATTATACTTTAGATATTATACAAGAACAATTAGTAAGTAAATGTAATAATTTTTTAACTAAGGATGAAGAAATAATAACTGCTAGTGATATTATGAGTTTAGATAGTAATGATAATGTTAGTGACTATGAAAAGTATGTTAATATTTTAGAATCTAATGGAATTATAGATGTAAAAAAGAAATTATCAGATATGTATATAGTTGATTATTTAATGTTAAATACAGATAGACATATGAAAAATTATGGGATTATTAGAAATGTTAAGACTTTAAAATGGGAAAGAATGACACCTATTTTTGATACAGGGACAAGTTTACAATCAGATGTAACACTTCCATATTTAGATTTTGATAATGAAGAATATAAATTTTTTCATTCTCATAATATGACAGTTAATCAATTAGTTAATTATATTATGTTAGAAAAATATGATTTAACTAAATTAGATGGCTTAATAGATGAGTATAAAGAAGTTTTAGAAAAATATTCTGATATAATAGAATTAAATCCAAAAAGATTAGAAAAAACTGTAGATGGGTTTTCGGAAAGAATAGAATTATTAAAACAAGCAAAGAAAAATTTATAAAAATAGTTGCATAAACTATATAAAATGTGTTATATTTTGTTTATTAAAACAAGTGCGAAAGACGGGAATAAGGAAATTTTATAGAGAGTTAATGGTTGGTGGAAATTAACAAAGGAACTTATTTCGGATCACTTTCAAGTTGTGCTTTAAGGATAAGTTAAAGCCGGGTAAAACCGTTATAAAATAGAGATAGATAAAATCTATGAATCAAGGTGGTACAGTGTTATTTTTAACGCCCTTGTGATCATAGATTTTTTTGTTTAGGAGGGAGATAATTATGGCATTTAAAGAATTAAAAAAAGGTAAGACACATGAAATTGAGATGGATATTTTAAAGAATTGGGAGAAGATGGATATCTTAAAGATGTGTATAAATAATAGAGAAGGTAGGGAAAATTTTGTTTTTTATGATGGGCCTGCTACTGCTAATGGTAAACCTGGACTTCATCATATGATGGCTAAGTTTTTAAAAGATACTTTCTGTAAATATAAGACTATGCAAGGTTATAGAGTACTTCGTAAAGTAGGTTGGGATACACATGGACTTCCTGTAGAGTTACAAGTAGAAAAAGAACTTGGTTTTAATAATAAAAAAGATATTGAAGAGTATGGAATTAAAGAGTTTAATCAAAAGTGTCGTGAAAGTGTTTGGGAAAATGAGAAGGCTTTTTCTGATTTGACTAAAGAAATGGGACAGTTTATTGATTTAGAGCATCCTTA
>CALVUV010000113.1 GCA_944363685.1 uncultured Bacilli bacterium | reverse complement strand
ATTATCAAAGTCTTGAAAGTTGTGAAAATGCTTATCCTGAGAATGTAGGTAATTGTACACAAGTAAAGTTAGCATCAGCCGGAGATAAGATGTACTGGAGAATAGTGCGAGTAAATGGAGATGGTTCATTAAGATTAATCTATAATGGAACAAGTGCAAATCCAACATTTGCTGGTGATATAGATACAACATATGCAGTAGGTGATTATATTCCATACAATTTTGAATTTAATGATCCAAAATATGCAGGATATACCTATGATAATGGAACAGATTCATTTATAAAGAAAGAAGTAGATACGTGGTATAAGAATGCCTTAGGAAATACAGAATATGATAGTAAAGTAGTTGGAGGTAGATTCTGTAGTGATAGTAGTGGATATAGAGAAGAAACAATGTTAGGAAATGTATTTGCAAGTTTTGATAGATTGGCCCCAATATATGGAAAAATTAAGGGATTAGAAATGCAAGAGGATGTAACACCAACGATAAAATGTCCAAGTACAACAGAGAGTTATGGAGGTTCATATAGACTAAAAGCAGGATTAATAACAGCAGATGAATTAGTGTTTGCAGGAGAAAGTTTTGGTGTTGTAGGAAATAGTTATTTAAATCCAGGTTCATCTGATATGTGGTATTGGAGTATGTCGCCGACCGTTTTCCTTGGTGGTTTTGCTTCTGTTTGGGTTGGGGATGAGTATCTGGTTTACAACGGTGTTGGTAGTGACAACGCCGTGCGTCCTGTTATCAATGTGACTACTGATAACGGATTTACGTCTGGAGATGGAACTGCCTCAAACCCTTATATAATAAAATAAAGAAGATTTTGTTACTATCTTCTTTTCTTATGTATTAATATTGGATTTTTATTTTTGGGATAATATTCAAAATCAATTATCTCTATACTATCCCCATACATTTCTTTAATATCACTACAAAAACTTATTGACCAATTACCATCATACCATTTAGGAAACTCTACTGTTTCATGATTGCAACTACAAAAAGCTAGTATTAAGTTTTTATTTTCTTCAATCGCTCTTAACGTTAAATCAATAGAAGCTTCACAAGGATGAATACCTACTAATGTATCATATCTATCAATATTAGTACTTTTTGTAAATTCATTTTTTACTAACTTAATACCTTTTCCTATATTAATAGTATCACATACATCATATAAAGTTAAACTATAATCTTTTTCTTTATGTCTTTCTGTTATGATTTCTGCAAATCTAGGATAAACACCACATCCTACTTCTAAAATATCTCCTTTAATAAATCCTTTACTTTCTAACAGGTTATAAACTCTTAAATAAATATCAAACTCTTCTTTTAAAATGCCATACTTAGATAATAATTGCGTATTACTACATGGAATAGAATGTCTATCATCTTCTTTAAGTAAATCTAAATAAAATGCAGAAAAACTTTCTAAAAATTCGAATGAATTATAATGCTTTGCATTATTAAGTAAAAAGTTTAAAATATTATCTTTTTCCTGTTCTAATTTATCTTCTTTAAATACCATAATTTTCTTCCCCTTTAACTAGTGACATATTATAACAAATTTTAAGTAAAATAGCAAATAAATTAATCTTTTCGCTTGACGATTAAGCTAAATTTTACTATTCTATATTATGTAGATAGGAGATTATTTATGGAAATTAAAAAAATAGTAACCGGAGCATTAGAGGAGAATTGTTACGTTCTAAGCAAAGATAATACTTGTTTAATAGTTGATCCTGGAAGTGATAGTAAAGCTATTAAAGAGTTAGTTGGCACCGATAAGATTATAGGAGTATTAGTTACCCACGCTCATTTTGATCATATTGGAGCATTACGAGACTTCTTAAATGCCAATAGAAGATTAAAAATATTTAAGAAAAGTAACCTAACTGATTTAAAAGAAGTAGAAGTGGGTGCATTTAAATTCACTCCTATTATGACTCCAGGTCATAGTAGTGATTCTGTAAGTTTTTATTTTAAAGAAGATAATGTTATGTTTGTAGGTGACTTTATCTTTAAAGATACTGTTGGTAGATGTGACTTACCTACTGGAAGTAGTAGTGATATGGATAAATCTATTGAAAAAATTAAAACTTATGATAATGATATTACTCTATATCCAGGTCATGGTGATGAAACTACTTTAGGTAGAGAAAAAGAGTATAATTTATATTTCATAGGAAAATAGGGAGTTGATTACATGTATATTGATTTAGTGGTATTAGTTGTTTTAATATTAATTGTAATAATGTATTTTAGAAGATTTTCAAGTTTTGTTTATTTTATAGGAATTGTAGATATATTTTTAAGAATATTAACATTTATAAAAAATAATATTGGTCTTCCTGACCTAGCTGCTGTTATTGATAATTATATTCCTGAAAGTATCTTAGCAATTGCAGGTAATTATACTGATGGAATTCTTTATACGATTATATCCTGGGCATTTATTGTAATTATGTCAATATTCTTATTTTATAATACAAAATTCTTTATTAAAAAGAAAAAGATATAGGAGGTGTTATTTTGCAAAAGAATAATACTTGGTTAAAAGTAGTAATAACTATAGTAGTATTAGAACTAGTTGTAGGAGGTATTATTTTTGCTTATAAAAAATTAGGTCCTACTGATTCTAATAATGATAGTATATCTACAAAAGATAAAGAAGTAGTATCTTTATATAACAAAATAGCTTACAATGATATAGATACAATTGATGTTATGAGTCCATCTGTTATGTTATATTATGGTTATAAAAATGCTGAAATTAAAGAATCTACAAACTGTGATGTCGTTAATATAGAAGATGATACAACAGGTTATAGTTGTAATGGTATAGTTGATTATATTTCTAGTAGTGATTTAGAAAAGTCCGTAAAAAATATATATGGAGATGTAAGTGTAGAAAAAACATCTTTCGAACTTGATAAGAATCATTATGTTTTTTATGATTCAACTATGGATGGTTATGTCTTATTTACAAAAGATGTTGAGGAAATAATCAATCCAGTTAACTTAAATCTAAAAAATGCTAGTAAAAACGATGATGAAGATATAATTTTAACAGTAGAAGTTTTAGATGGAGTAATAGGTGAAGTTTTAAATACCTATAATTATACTTTTGAAAAGAATGGCAATAATTATTATTTAACAAGTAAAGAAATTGTTACAAGTTAGGAGAGATATTATGTTTGAAAAAATTAAAAGTGATATGATTAAAGCAATGAAAGAACAAGATAAGTTTAGACTTTCTGTTATTAGAATGATTAAAGCTTCTATTGATAAAGAAAGAATTGATAAAAAAATAGAAATAACAGATGAAGTAGTTATAGATGTTCTTGCTAAAGAGTTAAAGACTCGTGAAGAATCTAGATTAGAGTTTAGTAAAGCAGGTAGAACTGATTTAGTAGAAGATTTAGATAAAGAAATAGAAATTATTAAAGAATATCTACCAGAACCATTAACAGAAGAGGAAATAGATAAAATTATTAATGATGCCTTTAAAGAAACAGAAGCATCTTCTATAAAAGATATGGGTATAGTAATGAAACTAGTTACTCCTAAAGTTAAAGGTAGATGTGATATGAAGGAAGTATCTAATAAAATAAAAACTAAATTAAGTTAAAAAAACTATCCTTTCTACATATTCTATAGAAGAAAGGATGGTTTTTATTATGAAGATTATCGCTC
>CALVUV010000112.1 GCA_944363685.1 uncultured Bacilli bacterium | reverse complement strand
AATAAATCTATCAGTAATAAAAAACTATATAGATTAGGTCTTGTTTCTATGCTTGCTATTATTATGCATAATATCCCAGAAGGTATTGCAACTTTTCTTTCTAGTTCTACTAATAGAGGATTAGGCTTATCTCTAGCTTTAGCTATTAGTTTTCATAATATCCCAGAAGGAATAAGTATAGCAATACCAATATACTTTAGTACTAAATCTAAGTTTAAAGCTTTTCTATATACCCTAATATCAGGCTTATCAGAACCATTAGGAGCAATACTTGCATATTTCTTTCTATCTAGTATTATTAATAACTTTATTATGAGTATAATCCTTGCTATGATAGCAGGAATCATGATTCATATTAGTATTTATGAATTATTAAAAGAATCTTTAAGTTATAAAAAAAGAAGACTAACATTTCTCTTCTTCAGTATTGGATTTATTTTTATGTTAATATCTCATTTTCTATTAGGATAATTTTTCACTTCTAATTGCTTAACACCAATTTTTATAGTACAATATCTTTAGGTGTTAGATATGAAGAGAATCTTAATAAATTTAATTCGTCTTTATCAAAAGATGCCTTTAGCAAGTCACGGGGCTTGCCACTTTTATCCTACTTGTTCTAATTATACTATTGAAGCGATAGAAGAATATGGTTTGGCAAAGGGATGCTTTATGGGTTTTAAAAGAATCTTAAAATGCCATCCAGGAGCAAGATATGGATATGACCCAGTTATCAGAGAGGAGAAAAAGAATGAAAAGAAGTGTTAAAAATTTAGGTAAAGTCGCTTTTCTTAGCCTTGCCATTATATTAAGTGCAACGGGATGTAAAAGAGATGATATGGAAGATATTGAGATAATTACAACTAATTATCCTAATGAATATATTATAGAAAGATTATATGGAGATCATGCTAAGATTACTAATATATATCCTGATGGAGTTGATGTAAATGATTATAAATTTACTAATAAACAAAAAAGAGATTTCTCTAATAAAGATTTATTTATCTATACAGGATTAATTGATAGAGAAAGAAATTTAGCAGTAGATTTATTAGATGATAATACAAGTTTAAAAATAATTGATAGTTCTTATGTTTTAGATAACGATTATGATATGAGTGAAGTATGGGCTGATCCATCATTTATGTTGATGATGAGTCAAAATGTAAGAATTGGTTTAAAAGAATTACTTGAAAATAATTATTTAAAAGAAGAAATAGATGAAAATTATGAAGAATTAAAAGTTGATATTTCAGAACTTGATGCCAATATTAGATTAGCAGTTGAAAATGCTCCTTATAAAACAATAGTAGCAACTGATAATAATTATAAATATTTAGAAAAATATGGTGTTACTGTATATATTATAAATGATGATACAAGTGCTAAAGACTTAGCAGAAGTAAATGAATTAATAAATAATGGTGAAGTTACAAAAATATTTAGTTATGAAGACATTAAAAATAATAATAATGTACAAAACTTAATTAATAAATATCCTAATGACTTAGAGATAGTAAATTCCAATCATATGACTGTTTTAACAGATGAACAAAGAAAAACTGATACTGATTATATTAATTTAATGAATCATAATCTAGATGCTATTAGAGAAGAATTATATCATAACTAAAGGATATAACCAAAATGGTTATATCCTTTTAAAATAATCTCAATATATCATAAAATGTTACATAAATCATTAATAACATAAGAATGAATAATCCTACTGCATGGAATTTCGCTTCTGTCTCTGGTTTTACAGGACTTCCTTTAATCTTCTCTATAATAATGAATAAAATATGTCCTCCATCAAAAGCAGGTAATGGTAATAAGTTAATAAATCCTACATTTATTGATAAAAATGAAAATAAATAAAGTAAACTAGCAAGGCCACCACTCGCTTGAGCACCTACTACTTCATAAATACCAACAGGTCCACTTAATTGACTAAGTCTAATACCACCTGTAAATAAATTTAATAAAGTAACTCCCATCTGTTTAAACAAAGAACCTGTTTTAACAACAGTATATTCTAAAGCAGCGCCTAAACCATGACGTTCCTCACCTTGCATACCTATACCATAAATATATCTTTCTTCATCATCAACTTTTGTTTTTTCAGGCTTTATCTTATAAGTTTCAACACTACCATCTTCTTTTTTTACTTTAAACTCAGTCGCATCAGTTGGATCAGCAATTGTAATATATAATGAAATATCATCTATAGTCCAAATATCATGACCATTTATCTCTAATATTTCATCACCTTTCCTAAGTCCTGCCTCATATGCAGGCGTATCCTTTTCTACACTTGAAAGAATTGGTTCTGTAGAGGTCGCTCCCCAAACTAAAGAAATAAAAAACAAAACAAGAATAGCAGAAATAAAATTAAAACCTGCTCCAAAAAACATAACTAAAAATTTTTGCCAATGCTTTTTCCCTGGTAATGTTCTATCTTTTGGTAAGTCTTCATCTTCTCCTTCTTCTCCAGCTAATTGACAAAAACCACCTATCGGAATCGCTCTTAAAGAATAAACAGTCTCACCCTTTTTAAAACTAAATAACTTAGGTCCCATTCCAAGAGCAAATTCATAAACATATATTCCTGTTAGTTTTGCAAATAAGAAGTGTCCACCCTCATGAATAAAAATAATTGAGCCTAATAAAATTATGAATAATATTAATGTAACCATTACACTCCTCCTAAATTATTCCCATTACTAATATAAATGCTAAAACTACAAAAATTAGACTATCAAAACGATCTAGTATACCTCCATGACCTGGAATTAAATTAGAAAAATCTTTTACTTTATATGTTCTTTTAATAGATGAAAATACTAAATCTCCAAGTTGTCCAACAACAGTTAAGAAAAGAGTTGTTAATATTAACATAACTAAAGAGATTCCTGGATCTATTATTGTATAATAGAATGTTGTCGCAACAAAAGTACCCATCAAACAACCTCCAATAAATCCTTCAACAGTTTTATTAGGACTAATAGTAGGAGCTAATTTATTCTTCCCTATATAATTACCAGTTATAAAAGCAAAAGTATCAGTTATAACAGTTATAAGTAATAAATAAATCAAATAATTTAAATCATAATTTCTAACAACAGTTATTAAGTTAAAAGAAATATTTATAAATAACAAAGAACTTACTAGATATAGAGCATCATTAATATTATAATCCTTAGACTTTTCTTTCATTAATATTGGTAATAAGAAAACAAGAATAATAAATGCTATTAACTGATAACTCATTGTATAACTAAAAACATTTTGATTATAAGTTAAAACACTAGAAAATATAATCAAAAGATAAGCTAAAAATTTCTGAAGACTAGGAAACTTTTTTTCTTTCTCTCTTATACTCATTAACTCATACATAGCCATCAATGATAAAATAGTCATAAAACCAGCAAATAAAATACCACCTGCTAATAATAATGGTACAAATATTAATATCATTACAATGGCACTAATTACACGTTTTTTCATAAGTCATCCTCCAATTCTCATATACTAAGTATAATATAAAATTAAGTTTTAGACAAGATATTACCACTTTATTAATTCTTTAATGTGATTTTTCAGAGAAAATTTTACATTAAAAAAAATTTATTTTCAATAAAAATTTTACATATGAGAAATTGATTTTATATCAATTTCTTTTTTTCGTATTTTCAGTGATTATTTT
>CALVUV010000111.1 GCA_944363685.1 uncultured Bacilli bacterium | reverse complement strand
CAGTTTAAAGCGACATTTGTACAGCCACTTTAAACTGCTTTATTTTTTGCTTACTATTTTGTTCCATTAACAGTTACTATTCCTGCATGTTGTGCTGCAATTTGATATGTACCATTACCTGTAAGATTATAGAAGAAGTTTCTTAAAATTTGTGCAATTGTAGTATTAGTATTTTTTACAGTTACTGAAAATCTATCTCCTTCTTTAAAAGTTAATGTATTATCAGAACTTGTATTTAGTCTATCTTCTATTTGGCTTGTATATAAAATATAATATACATTTTCACCTATTTTGGTTGTTTCTGCTTGTGTTGTTTTTACTCCAGGATTTTCATCTAATATTTGAGCTTCCATTTCTATTTCAAATGAGTTTCCTGTAGATACAAGTTGTTGTAAAAAAGTATCATAATCATCTAATGTAAGTTTTCCTGTACTTCTTACATTATCAACAAAATCTGTAGTTGACGTTTGCACAGATAATTCAGAAATATCATCTGTTCTTTCAGCAATTGACATTAAAGGAAATATGAACATTATTACTACGCCTACAAATATTACTATAATTACAATTAAACTATCTCCAGTCATATAAAAGCTTCCTTTCTTTATAATTTCAAACTAATTAATTAGAATATATGTTATAATTACTTTAGTAGTAGTCTTATTTCCTGTAACACCTGTTATGTCATCTACTCTTTCTTCTGTTGTTGTAATTTTACCAATTTGTTCAACGAATTTGCTATCACTATTTCGTTCAACTTCAAGAGGATTACCTGAATAGTCTAATGTATTACCAGAATCAGCAGAATATTGTGGTAATACATATTCTCCTCCTGAAAAAATTGCATCTAAATGTTTTTTTATTTCATCTGTATTTCCAACCCAAGGTTCATTTCTTTGAGTTTCTTCAACTAAATCTAATGAACATATTCTTTTTTCAGTACCTGAGGCACTATTTGTAGTGCCATCATAATCATTCACATAATCTTCATTCCATAATTTTTGATTAGACTCAGTTGTATATATTTCGAGAGGTCCAGTTATTGTTACAGTATCAGTTGTAGCATCATAGGTACCTGTTTTAAAAGTGACCTTATATCTTTCTTTATCATATTTATATACTGTTGGAATAACAGTTTCAAAACCAACTATTCTATTTTCTGTGCCAGTTTGTATTGGTTCATAATATCTTTGATTATCAGATGCCCCAAGCACAATATCTGCTGTTTCTCTTGCTTGTGAAAACATAAACATTGCTATACTTAAAGCCATTACAAATACTAAAACTGCAAATGCTAATCTTAAAGCTTCTGCTGCACTTTCCATAATTTTTTAACCTAAATCCTAAATTATTTTTCTGAAATATTGCATGCTGTAATATAACCTGAGTTTGGATCTACTGCAAAAGTAACACCATAAGTTGATCCATTCTTTAAAGTATTAGCTGGCATTGTTACTGCAGCTGTTGGAACTTCTTGTGTTGCATCTGCTGCAAATTCTGTTCCACCTATAGTTAAAGTAATTTGTCTTGTATAATCATCTATATTTGTACGATTATGATCTCTTATTGCATTATATAAAGATTTAGCTTCTGCACCAGAAACTGTTCCTTCATATTGTTGGAATGTTTCGTTATATGCACTTACTGCTTGTGAATCCATATTGATTTGATCCATAACTCCTGATGCTTGTGTATAAACAAACATACCTAATCCTATAATTAATATTGCTAATAAAATAGCTCCCGCTATAATTAATGCTTTGCTTGCATTCTCCATAAAAAAATTCCTCCTTTGATTTTTAAATTTATATATTTATTAAAAATAAAATAATAATATCATAATTAATTCTAAACTTGTTCAAAATACATATATTTAACATTGCCTGTTTTCTCATGATACTCGATTTTAGTACATTTAAAGCTAAAACCTCCAAAATTTTGAACAAATTTTATAGAATCTAATTCATCTATTCTTTCCATTGAAATTGGTTTATCTAAGTCTTTGAATTTTATATCAATATTAATTGAATTGTTGTTATTATTAATATAAACTCCCTCATCAGATTTTTCAACAGAATTTTTATTATTGTTATCAATTGCTTTATTAATTAAAGTTGCAACATCTGTACCTAAAACTTCTTTTTCATAAAAACTATTATATGTTTTATTGTTATTTGCCATATTATTTTGATTAACTTTATAATCATAAACTTTATATGCAATTATTGCAACTATAATTAAAACAATTGTAATAATACTTAAGACATACTTTTTCATAATATCCATCTTCCTATATTATATCATTTTTCAATTTTTTTTGCAATAAAATACCTTAAGAATTATTTAGTAAATTAATCAATTTTTTCAAAAGTTATACTGTTAACTCTTTTAGTATCTTCATTAAAGGTAACTTCTGTACATTTAAAATTTATTGGAGTTGAGCCATTTAAAGAATATTTACTTAATAATTCATTTGATTTTTCTGTATCAATTGTTTCTAAGTTTGCTCCTTCACTACCAGATAAATTGCTTATTGTTACTGTTATATAATAAGGTCCTTCATTTATAGATGTATATTCATAATTTAAATTGTTCTGTTTTGCTAAATTAGCAACAGAAATTATATCATGTATTCTAATAGTTTCTAAATTTTCATATTTGTAAAATTGTGCATTAAATTCATCTGTTTGCCTTTGTGTTAACTGATCAGATAAAGATGCACTTCCATCTCCAAACATAGTATATAAATAAACACCTATTGTTAATATTAAAACTCCTATTAGTACACCACCTGCAATCAACAAGGCATGGCTTGCATTTTCCACTAATATGCTCCTCCTTTTATAACGGCTTTACATAAAAGTTTATTTTTATGGGCGAAATTTTACTCTTCTTCAAATTTCATTGATATAATTCTTCCATTGTTTTCATCATACTCAACATTAGTACATTTAAATGTTTTTCTTGAAATATCGTCTCTTTCATTAACTAGAGAGTTATAATTTCTTATTTTTTCTGTCATTTGGTCTAGAGTAGGATTTGTGGTATCATTAAATTTATTTCTTAATTCACTTGATGAACCTGCCCAGTATGATATGCTTTTTCCATTAACAGTTTCATTTGCAGTTCTAACTTTTTCCGATAGTTCATTATAGCACTGTGTTATAGAATCAGCATCATAAGTAGAACTTGTATAAACTTGAGCCCCAATAGGAGGAGTTAAAGTAATTGAAAGTGAAACTTCTTGATATCCTTGTGCATCTGCTTGTTTAATATTATAATTTTCTAATTTATTTGCTAAAGATAATATTTCACTGCCATATACTCCCGCTCTATTATATACTTCATATTGTAAATTAAAATTTGCGGATTGTTCATCTCTTTCATTGTCTTGTTCAATTTGTTTTACTTCTGATAGCCTACTGTAACCATATACTAATGCAGTTATGACTAATAAAGTTATTAAGATTCCTCCTGCAAGTTGTAAAGCTTTTGCTGCGTTTTCCATATCTTCTACTCCATCCTTTCTCTACTTTATGCCATAGACTGCATAGTATTAAATGATGTAGACATACTTGTAAGACCTATAAATACTAGTGGTACAATTAAGTATCCTACAAATAAGCATACCATTGGAGCAAAACCAATTACTTTTCCAATCATACCTTTTCTAGAAATTAATCTATCATTTGATTCTTTTCTTCTAGCTTGGTAATATTCTCTTTCT
>CALVUV010000110.1 GCA_944363685.1 uncultured Bacilli bacterium | reverse complement strand
TTCTTCAAACAAAGTTCGCCTTTGTTTGTTATCAATTTAATAATTTAAAAATGTAACATTTCTAAAAAATCTTAACATACTATCTTTTCTTTAAAGTATAAACTTTATTATTAGATAATATTTCTTTATCAACTATAATTTCTCTAAATTTATCTCTATTGCTAAACTTCTGTAACGTATGACTAACATCAAGAAGTGAGGAATATACAAGTTGTTTTAATTCTCTAGCCCCTGTATTATTAGAAGTCGCTCTTTCTAGTATTTCATCAATATATCCATCAGTATATTTTAAATCAACACCATATATTTCTTTATAGAATTGTTGTTTCAAAAGAATAGGACTTAACTTACCTCTTAGTAAAATATTCTTTAAATCTTCCTTAGAAAGATTATTATACATTATTTTAGGACTAAGTCTCCCTACAATTTCCGGTATAAAACCAAAATCAATTATATCTTTATCAGTAACCTCTAATTCACAAGAATATCCACTACTAAAACCTAATCTTTTATTTTTATCTTTTAAGATATCAACAAACGCTCCACCTACTACTATATTCATAAATGTAGTATCTATTTTTACTTTATCATAAGTAGATATATTAGCATCATAAACAGTGCCATCAAGAAAGTTAAGTAAAAGATTTTGTACCGCCACATCAGAAACTTCTAAACCTCTATTAGCAATCTTATCAAACTCATCTAAAAATATTAATGATTCTTCACATTTCTTTATATTTTTACTAGAGTTTTGATAAGCCATTTTTAAAATATCGTCTATATCTTTACCAACATATCCAGAACCAGACAAAGTAGGTGTAGAATACTTTGTAAATGGAACATCTAAATATTCAGCCAATAATTTCAATGTTTCTGTTTTTCCAACTCCAGATGGTCCCATTATTAAAGGCCTCTGTATTAAATGCGGATCACTAGTTTTATAATTATCACTAATAACAGTAACAAGACTTTCTATATTTTTATCTTGACCAATAATTCTATCTTTTAAATAAGCTTCTAATTCTTCTGTATTTATATCTCTTCTAATATTATTATTTATTTCATTACTATTTTTATTTTTTACTACAGAAACTTTTTTAACCTCTTCTTCTCTCTTCTTTTGTTCTTCTTTCTGTTTTTCAATTTTTTTCATATTTTTTATAGATTCATCTATAAAATCTCTTAACTTTTTTTCATTTTCAAGTTGCGTTAACATATATAATTTTCTCTTAGGAATACTAATCATTCCATTATAATAGGATGAAGACAAATCAGAATTATTAACCAGTTCTTTCAAATCACTCAAAGAAAGCTGATAAATATCCATTTTTTCTTTACCTTCATTAACAGCAAAAGTAAAATTACTAAACATATCTTCTTGATAATAATTTAAAGCTTCTTCTAAATCTGTAATACCATATTTAGAAAGCAATTCTTTCTCCGTAATATTATAATAAATCCCTTCAGTTAACTCACTAATAGCAAAAGAAAAATCATCAATACTAAAAAATTCATTATTAAATTTATCTATAAAACAATCATACTCTTCATTAAAACTACCTTCTATAACCGTTACTGGATTATATAAGATTACTTCATTAGATAATATTACTTTTTTCATTAACATTGCATACATAATAGTTCCCCCTAAACAAATTATAAATTATTTAAAAGAAAAAAGCTAGACTATATAAATAAATAATCTGGCTTTTTATAAGGTTCCTCATAACTTTTATCTTTCATATATTTATCTACAAGAACTATTCTTTCTTGTTCTAAACTTTTAGGAACATCTATAATCCTTTGATTCCTTGACCCTCTAAAATAGATATCTAAACTTCTCTCTTCTAAGATAAATCTACCATCAACTAAGACATCTATCTCTTCAAGTAACTTTCTCATCTTAGAATTCTTAAGCATCGCTTCATAAGTATAACCTGTATAACACCATACATTAAGTCCCATCTCATGTGCTGCTTTACTAATTTCATAACATGCTTCCGCTTGACATACTGGATCTCCTCCAGATAAAGTAATACCATCTTGATTTCTAATAGTTTTTAACTCATCTATTACTTCACTAACATCAAACAAAGCTCCACCATCAAAGTCATGAGTACCTGGATTGTGACAACCTGGACATGCATGAGGACACCCCTGTGTCCAAATAACAGTCCTTACTCCTTCTCCATCTACAATAGAATCAGGTTGTAGTGATGATGCTAATCTTATTTTCATCCTACTTACCTTCTTTTTTATTCATAACATCTTTTAATCCAGTATGTTTAACACGATCTTTCTCTTCTGCTCTTTTACCATTATTAAATCTATCAGTATCACCTACTAAATAACCTGTAATACGTCTAATCCTTTCAAATTTTTGTCCTTCTCCAACTATTTTTTTCATATATAATTCCTCCTTCTTATTTTATTCACAACAATTATTATCTATAGAAGTTATTACTTCCATTGGAACCCCTTCAAATTCATGACGTCCACACTTAGGACAAACATCATTAATTACTCCAACATATCCACAAACAGGATCTCTATCAACTGGATGGTTAATCGCACCATATCCAATACCTGATTCTTTCATAACTCTAATTATTTTCTCAAATGCTTCTACATTAGATACAGTATCTCCATCAAGTTCAATATAAGAAATATGTCCTCCATTAGTAAGTTCATGGAAAGGTGCCTCTTTTTCTATCTTATCAGTAATACTTATATTGTAATAAACTGGTACATGGAATGAATTTGTATAATATTCTCTATCAGTAACTCCTTTAATCTTTCCATATATCGCTCTATCAATACCAGTAAATCTACCAGAAAGCCCTTCTGCAGGAGTAGCAACACAAGTAAAGTTTAAATTATATTTACGAGAATTCTCATCACAACGTTTTCTCATAAACTCAACAATTTCTAAACCTAACTTCTCTGATTCTTCACTTTCTCCATGATGTTTACCAGTTAAAGCCTTTAAACATTCTGCAAGTCCAATAAAACCTGTAGATAAAGTACCATGTTTCCATACTTTTCTAAGTCTATCAGTTGGTTTTAACTTCTCACCATTATTCCAAATACCTTGTCCAAGTAAAAATGGAAAGTTGTAATTATGTTTACTACATTGTACTTCAAATCTTTCAAGTAATTGATCTTTAACCATATCCATGATATCGCCAAGTTCTTTATAGAACCCATCCATATCAGGTTTCTCTCTTTCTTTTAAAGCTATACCATATTTAATTCCCAAACGAGGTAAATTAATAGTAGTAAAAGATAAATTACCACGCCCTGTAACTATTTGATTATCTGGACTAGTAACATCTCCAATAACTCTTGTTCTACATCCCATATAAGCTATTTCTGTATTAAAGTCTCCTTCTTTATAATACTGCTTATTAAATGGAGCATCTATAAATGCAAAGTTAGGGAAAAGTCTTTTAGCAGATACCTTACAAGCAAGTTTAAATAAATCATAGTTAGGATCATCTAAATTATAGTTAACTCCCTCTTTTACTTTAAATATTGATACTGGAAATATTGGAGTTTCTCCTTTTCCAAGACCTCTATCTAAAGAAAGTAAGAAATTTTTAATAACCATTCTACCCTCTGGAGAAGTATCTGTTCCAAAGTTAACTGATGAAAATGGAACTTGAGCTCCTGCTCTAGAATGCATTGTATTTAAATTATGAATAAATGCTTCCATCGCTTGTTGTGTCGCTCTATCAGTTTTTTGCATGGCCTTAAGATAACTTTTCTCAAATATTTCATGAACTCTACTAGAGCCTTTCTTATAATCACTAAATTCTTTAATATCGAATTCAATTGATTCTTG
>CALVUV010000109.1 GCA_944363685.1 uncultured Bacilli bacterium | reverse complement strand
TGATAAATTAAATAATTTAAATAATACTTTTGATAGTCTTTCTTTTTATGAAGGTAAAATCTGTCCTAATAATAATGGAGAATGTGAATATAGTCCTTTTGAGAATGCTACTAAAGATAATTTTAAAGATGGTATTAAAGCAGTAATAGAATACTGTTTAGAAAATAAAACTTGTAAAGAAGAAGAATTTAAGTTAAGTTATGAATAAAGAACTCTAGCCAAAGACTAAAGTTCTTTTATTTACATACCTATTAAATCAAAGTTAATAGGATCTTCTTTAAGTAATTCAATAATATTAGTATTGGAATGTTTTTCTATTCTCATCTTTATAGAATTAACATCATCATAAAAAAGATTAGGTTTAGTGATTACAATATCTTTTATATTAGTAAGTCCTATTGATAACAAGTAATCTATTATAGATGATACTCTTTCTTCATTAAACTCTAATTCTAGTTTATCTTCTTCATCTATAGAACTAGTAATATCTCTTATATCTTCAGCATTTAGATTATATTTAGTTAAATACTCCATCCATATTCACCTCTTCCTTTTACTGATGTTTTAATTAAGTTAAAAGTCTTTTCATCAAGGTACATTCCTCTAGTAACTGAATATAAGAAAGCATTATCATCAGTAATACCTTTCTCTTTTAAAGCACTATAGCACCTTAAAACTTTTAATCTAGATATTATTTCATTACCTATTTTATATTGATATGGGTTGTTATCAACTCTATACTGCTCTTCTAATACTTTTATTTTTTCATCTGTTAAAATATCATCTTTATAAGTAATAGGATTTTCTCTTGTTATTATTTCTTCATATTCACTAGCATTAGGAATATATTTATCATCCATTTGATTTATAAAGTTCTCTTGTTTAAAAGCTTCTACTTTTTCCTTAGTTCCAAAATCATAACCAAGGACAATATTTTTATTGTAACTCTTATTGGTAATACAACTATCTAACACTCCTTTTCTTGTCTTAGAAGAAATAATTTGATAATAGCTTTCATTTGTATTCTCCCTTTTTAATTTATATAATAAGGAAAAAACTTCTTCACTTATTACATTAATTATTGTAGGGTGTAAAGCTGCATAATTGCTATACTGGCAATTTAATAAACCAAGCTCTATTAATTTATCACATCTATCAGCTACTTTAGTATAGAATGAAAGCATTGATGGCGGTAAAGTAGACATATCTCTAGAATCAAAGAACCCATATAATTTATAGGCATTTAAGTTTTCTTCTATTTTTTCTCTTGGTGTTTCTAATACTTTAATATTAGTCTTATTAGAGATAGAAACGTTTAAACCCATACTTGTTAAATATTGTTCATTTAATAACATCTCTTCATAAGAAATCATATTAGAATAATCACGTAGTCTATGATTATTACCACTACCACCTCTATTTCTTGATGGCAATTTATGTCTCACCCTTGCTTTTTTAGGTAAATTGTTTACCCAGATACTAGGCATTTCAAAAAGTGCTGGAAATAGTGCTTTACGTTCTTTTAAATCTTCATAACGTTTATTAACAGTACTTTTATTACTATATAAAACAATTGCTAGTAAAGCTCCTTTAGAAAATTTATCTAATATATGTTTACTATCTAAATATGTTAATATTTCTCTTGCATTACTTAAGTCTATATTTCTAGATATCTCTTCCTTATTTCTATCAATATATTTTAGCATATCTTCGTTAAAGCCAAAGCTTCTAAAATACTCTTTGACTTCTTCTATATCAGTAGTTACTAATATTTTTTTATTTTGGTTTTTAATATTTTCGTTATATTCAATTACACTGCTTAATAAATCTAGTTTAATTTTAGAAGAAGTATCTTTATCTTCAAGTATTATAGATAAAGTTTTAAAGTCTTCTAAATTTAACAAGGAATAATCTTCTTTATCATTAACTTTTTCATATAAGTATTCTAAATTTAAAATAGCTTCTTCAATAGATGATGCTTTTTCTTTAGTTTTATTAACTCTTTCCTCTTCTATTCTTATCGTTTCTACTAATGAGTCTTTCTTTTCTACTAACTCTTCTATTAGTCTTTTTACAACTTCAAGTTGAGTACTGGTTAAATCAACTGCTAAGTTGGCTTCATACTTAGCTTTTAAAACAAGTTGAATGCTTTTTAACTCTGCTTCTTTTATAGAAACATAATTACTTATATCCTGATACTGTAAATCCTTTATATTTTTTATGTCTTTATTTAGCATCTCAATTAGAGTTGTAAGTTTATTTATGTCTTCTTTTAAAGATTCTATCTTTTCCTTACTATTTTCAAGATTAATATTATTGTAAGTTTCATACAAGTTATCGCGTTTTGTTTTTATAATTTCTGCTAATGTCACAATATCACCTACCATTCCATTAATATTCGATATGTTTCTAAATAAAAGGAGAAGTCTTTAATTCTAGTTTGAAAATTAGAGATAAATTCTCTAGAACTGATTCCTAAGGCAAAAGATATCTCTTCTAAACTCACATCTTTATCTCTAATTAGGTTCATGCAGTCACTTTTAATATTTAGAAATAAATTGTCTAGTTTTTCATCTATCATTACTTATGTTCATCTCCTTTTGCTTTTGTTTGTTCTTTAAAATATTCTGTAAATTCTTTTTGTGTTTCTAAGAAAGCAACATTATTATTTTTTATATTAGCTAAAGTCTCATCGATTAGATAATCAAAGTTTAAAGCGATTGGTTCAGTATTATCAAATACTTCTTTAAAATCAGCGAAAGTTAGTATTAATACTTTATTATCTTTAGTTCTAATATAAGATACGCACATATTGGAACTTCTATTGATGTAGATATTATTTTTCTTATAGTTAGATTTAAATTTAGTATGTTTTTTACCTTTTTTATGATCGTGAACACCTTTTTCAAACTTTTCTATAAGAGCTTGACATCTTTTTTTATCATCTTTACTAAAGTTATCCATATCAAAGAAAGGACTATTACTTTCATCTAGTAGAAAATAGATTTCATTAGTTGTTTTTTCTTCTTCAATTTTTTCTTCTGTTAGGATACTGTCTAATGCTATAGCTTTATTATAATCTTCTTTAAGCATATTAAAGTAATCACTTATGTCTTCTAAAGTAGTGTTAGGATTATCTAGTTGTAATTCTAACTCTTGTTTTGTTTCAAGCATATCTAACAACAATACTGTCATAGAAATATCTTTATATTGAAATTCATCTATACCAAGTGTAGAGAGATTTAGACCTTCTTGTCTTTCTTGTGCTTTAATTGCTCTTGACATTTCTTTAGCATAATTTATATATTTTTCATCTTTACCAATTATTAAATAATAGTATTTATTTATAATATTCTCTATACTATTTTTTATTTTTAGATATTCTTCTTTTAGTTTCTTAAGTTCTTCTTCATTTACATTTGTTTCTTCAGAAAATAGCGTCTCTATCTCTTCAGATTCTTTTTCTGGCTCTTTAATGATAGTTTCTTCTTTTGTTGGGGCATTTTTACAACTTTCATAAGCAAGTCCTTTTAGAATACTTATTTTTTCTTCATCAGTAATATTTGCTTTTAAGATAAAAGAAGCTTTAGCGGTAAGACTTTTTTCATCTAACTCTTTTATTTCTGACTCTATTCTTTTTACTTGAAGTTGATACTTTTCTTTATTAGCAAGACAGTCTTTTACTCTCTCATCTGTTAATATATTATTTAGAGCGATTGTAACTTGCTCTAATTCTAAAGCATTGTTTTCCCAAAAGAAATTAATAATTTGTAAATTAGATGTTAATTGGGGAAATAAAAGAAGTAGTGCCTTTTGATGTTCTAATAAGTTTGATATATATTTTTTTATATCATCTTTAGGCATACTTAAAATGTCGGCACTTTTTATCATGGCTCTATAATCATCAAGTTCTCTTTTTAACTCTTGTGATTGTTCTTCTATTAATTGTTCATATTTTTCTTTTGTTTCCATATAATTATCCTCCTTTATTTTAACATTAAAAAGAACAGAATATATTTAT
>CALVUV010000108.1 GCA_944363685.1 uncultured Bacilli bacterium | reverse complement strand
TAATCTGCTATAGAACTTAAATCTTTATTATTATAAGCTTTATGTAAAATATTATTCTTCTCCATTAATAAAAGTATTATTTCTTTTTCAGTATCTGTTGGTTTATTATAGTAGTTACTATAGTCTATACCTCGTTCTTCTGCTTTCTTTAAAATAGATTTCATTCTAATAGTATTATATAAAATATATGGTCCTGTTTTTCCTTCTACATCAATAAATTTACTAGGCTCAAAGATATAATCTGTTGTTCTATTAGGTAAAAAGTCAGCATATTTAATCGCTGCGATAGTTATTTTTTCAGCGATTTCTTCTTTATTATCCATATCTTTATTCATATGAGTAAGTATTTCTTCTTTGACACTTTGAATTAGGCTTTTTAGAGTTGCAGCATTACCATCTCTTGTTTTAAATGGTTTACCATCAGTTCCATTCATCGTTCCAAAGCCATAATACTCTAAAACTGTATCTTTAGAGACAAGTCCTGTTTTATAGGCTGCTCTAAATACTTGCTCAAAATATAAGCTTTGACGCATATCTACTACATACCATATTTCTTTAGGATTAAATCTTTTCATACGAGAAGTGATAGTTGCAAGTTCTCTTGTAGCATATAAAGTTGCTCCATTACTTTGAAGAACAATAAGGGGAGGCATAGGAGCTTTATCTGTATCTTCTATTACTTCAACTATTTTAGCTCCTTCACTTTCTACTAAATATCCAGATTTCTCCATGATATCAATAGTCTCTTTGATATAAGGATAGGCATCACTTTCTCCTTCCCATAAATCAAAGTCTGTATTTAATTCTTTATATATACTTTTTATATCTTTTGTAGATATCTCTTTTATCTTATCCCAAAGAGCGACATAGCCTTTATTTTTACCTGATTCTAACTCGGCAGTTATTTCTCTAACCTTTTCCATTATCTCTTCATTTTCTTTTGCTTTTATACTTGCAGTAGGATAGATTTCTTCTAAGTCTTTTCCTGTTATAGGTAATTCATCCCAAGTAATTTCTTCTTTTCCACTAAAATAGTTAAGATTAGGATATCTTTCTTTTAGTTCATAGATTACCATTCCAGATTGACGACCAATGTCTCCAAAGTGGACATCAGAGATTACTTCTTTACCTAGACGTTTTGCAAGTCTTTTTAAAGCTTCACCAATATTTGCACTTCTTAAATGTCCTACGTGAAGAGTTTTAGCGATATTCGCACCACCATAGTCAATGATGATTCTATCACTATCAAGTTTTTCCACATCTTTTGTGGAACTCTTAATAACTTTTTCCACATATTCTGTTAATAACTCATCTTTAAAGCTTAGGTTAATAAAACCTGCTCCTGCTATATTAATGTTTTTAAAGTATCCTGTTTCTTCTAGACATTTAACTAAATCTTCTGCGATATCTCTTGGTGATTTATGCATGATTTTAGCAAGTTTCATAGCATCATTAATTTGATAGTCACCTAACTCTTTTTTACTACTTGTTATTAATTGTACTTCATCAAGGGGAATACCCTTTTCCTTAAATTTATTTAATATATCTTTTTCAACAGTATTTAAAAAATTCATAATGTCCTCCTTCTATAAATCTTTATAATAAATCATTTTTGTCTTTATGTCACTTAAATTATTTTCCGCAAGTTCTATTAAGACTCCACCTTTTAATTCTTCTTTACCATAAGCACTATATCCTGCACTACCTGTCATTTGAAATTTAATATTACAGAATGTACCAGAGAATGTATCTTCATGGCTATGTGATGATATAATTGCTTTTACATCTCCACGTTCTAAAATACTTGTGAATAGTCCTGAGTTTAAAGCACCTATACGTAGTCTTTCACCACTTTCTCCTATTAAATTTGTTTCTTTGGGATTTTTTTTGATATTGTCTGTTTCCCATAAAGAAATATGTGTAAAAAGAATAGCAGGTACTTTTTTATTATTATATTTTTCTAAATTTTCACTTGTCTCATAATACCATTTAATTTGACTAAAATGAATGAAATCCCATTCTGCTGATAGACTACTAACATTAGGAAGATTTGTTTTTTCTCTCATATTTGGAAATGAATCATCTATTCTATTATTGCAGTCTAAAGCGAATAGATTAAAGATAATCTTTTTACCTTTAGAATCTTTTATAGGTAAAACAAAGTTGGTAGTTCCTTTAACTGTACTATCAGTATGTTTAGAAAGACAATAATCATAACTCTCATATATTTCCTGTTTTATATCATCATCTATTTTTAAATCGTGTTCATGATTACCAAAAACATGAGCCCAAGGAATTTTTCTTTTTTCCATTGGTTCTGTGAAAATATCTAAATACTTCTTTAACTCTTCTTTATCTTTTATAATACTTCCATCAAATATATCTCCATTTAACATAATAAAATCTGGTTTTATTTTATATATTAGTTTGTTAATATCATCTAGTGTCTTTATATTATAATTTAAACTTTCTTGAATATCTGATAAAACTAAAATTTTAAACTTCTTATGTTGATCAAACTTTAGTTCTTTTTTTGTATTAAGATTATACTTTAACTTTCTATTTATCATTTATTAATCCTTCTTCCTTAAGATAATCTTCTAAATATTTATCTTTATCTAAAATAACTAAAGGACAGTTATAATCTTCTTCTTTATAACTCCAAGTATCTAAATTTAACATAACATTATCTATTAATTCTTTACTATTTCCTCGTTTTCTATATCTTTCTAATAGTATTTCTTTAGAGTCTTTACTAGGTAAAATAAAAGTGTAAGGAATATTATTTTCTTCTAAAAGTTCTCTTATATCAAGTGATGATGATACTAAAATAATATCATACTTATTAGAAGTTTCTTTTATTGTATTTATAAAATTATTAGGCCAGTTAGGATTAACTTTTCTATTAGGTGTTTCTTTTAGTTTCTCATAATCTTCTTTTTTTATATTAGTATAATCATAGCGATAAGGATTACTTTGTAAATCTAGAACATTTGAATATTTCTTTCCAACATATGTCTTTCCTAATCCCGCAAAAACACTAAATACTCTCGCTCTCATAATACTCTCCATTCTACTTTAAACTCATGTTTAAAGTCATTTCCATCTATTTGATATATAACTTCATAAGTAGTATTATCTTTATTTATATTAAAGGTTTGCATTGGAACAAAACCTGTTTGTTTTAAATCTTTTAAAAACACTTCAAAATTAGTTTTTTCATTTTCCACAAATTTATAACTTAATATAGTATCTTCTGTTTCTCGTAGCATAATATTATCATCTAAAAGAATAGTTAAAACAGCTTTGTTATCTTGATACTGTATTAAGTTTTTCTTTTCATCAAATGTTCCTTTACCTTCAAAAGGTAATTCTTCATCTTTGTTTTTTATTTTTGCTTTTATAAATACGTCTTTCATAGATAATCTCCTTTTTCTTTCAAGATTATAACAAAAAAGTGTTAAAGTTACAACTTTTTGGTGTGAATGATAGTTTTTTGGACATGATATATAAAGAAAGGATTTGATATGTTATGAAAGTTTTAAAGAAGTGTTTAAAAATATTTATAATTCTTATAGGACTTTTTATTCTTGGGAATATTGGTGTTTATACTTATGCTAAGTTAAGTCCTAAGATTGAGATAAAGAATGCTAATAGTTTTATGTTGTTTGATAGTGATAATGAGGTTTTCTTTCAAGGAAGTGGTTCTAGGGAATGGATTAGTCTTGATGATATTTCTCCATATTTGATAGAAGCGACTATAAATACTGAAGATAAAAACTTTTATAAACATATTGGCTTTGATTATCTTAGAATATTAAAGGCAATGGCAGTTAATATAACTAGTGGTACTACTAGTCAAGGAGCAAGTACTATTACTCAACAATATGCTAAAAACTTATTTTTAGACTTTGATAAGACTTGGAAAAGAAAATGGGATGAGATGTGGTATACAATAGAAATAGAGTCTCATTATAGCAAGGATGAGATACTTGAAGGGTATTTAAATACAATAAATTATGGTCATG
>CALVUV010000107.1 GCA_944363685.1 uncultured Bacilli bacterium | reverse complement strand
TTAGTTAAAAAAAATAAAATAAATATTAACTTAATCTATAATGGAACTCATATGGTTACTAATAGTGATACTATTAAATTATATTATGATTTAGGAGTAAAGGAAGCATATCTATCTAATGAAATAACTAAAGATGAAGTACTTAATATAAGACATAATACTAAAAGTAGTTTGTTTATTTTATTACTTGGTAATCCAGTAGTTGCAATGTCTAGAAGAAATCTACTTACTAGTTATTTTGCTAATAAAAATAAAAGTAAGAATAATCTAATTACTATTAAAGAACCAAAGAGTGGACAAGAATTTATTGTTAAAGAAGATAGTAATGGAACAACTTTCTTTTATAATAGACGTCTTAATTTAAGTAATGTATATAAAGAATTAGTAGAATGTGGTATAAATTATGGAATTATAGAACAAGGTGATTATAATAGTGATGAATATAAGGAATTAATTAAAGCTTATGTTTCATTTAATAAGTTAAAAATTGATGAGTTAGCAGGACGTAATAGAGGTTTCTTATATAGAGAGACTATTTATAAAGTAAAGTAGGTGATATGATGAAAAAAATAGAATTACTAGCACCAGCAGGTGATTTAGAAAGACTTAAAGTAGTCTTATTATATGGTGCAGATGCTGTTTATGTAGGAGGAGAAAAACTAAGTTTAAGAGCAAATGCTACTAATTTTAGTTTAGATGAATTAAAAAAGGCATGTACTTTCGCTCATAACTTAAAAAAACGTGTATATTTAACTACTAATATTGTCTTTCATGATAAAGATAGAAAAGGTATGGAAGAATATATAAAAGAAGTTATAGACTGTGGTATTGATGCTTTTATAGTTAGTGATTTATATCTTGCCAAATACATAATTGATAATTATAAATCTGTAGAAGTTCATATATCTACTCAAGACTCTATTACTAATAAAGAAAGTGCTAAGTTTTATAGAGATTTAGGAGCAAGTAGAGTAGTACTTGCAAGAGAACTATCAAAAGAAGAAATAAAAGAAATATCAAGTATTCCTAATCTAGAGACAGAAGTATTTATTCATGGGGCAATGTGTACATGTTTTAGTGGTAGATGTGCTTTATCTAATTATGTTACTAATAGAGATGCTAATAGAGGTGGTTGTGCCCAAGTATGTCGTTTTGCCTTCGATTATGATAGTAATGATAAATTTACTCTTGCCACTAAAGACTTAAATATGGCAATATATGTTAAAAATTTAATAGATATTGGAGTTAGTTCTCTAAAAGTAGAAGGAAGAATGAGAAGTCTTTATTACCTTGCAACAGTTATAGGAAGTTATAGATTTTTAATAGATAGTATTTATGATGGTACTCTAACAGATGATAAGTTATTAGAATATGAAAAACGCCTTGACTCTGTAGCAAATAGAGACACCACAACCCAATACTTTAATCATTTAGCAGATGTAACAGATCAATATTATACAGGAAGACAAGAAGTATCTAATCAAGAGTATTTAGGACTTATAATAGGTTATGATGAAGAAATGAAATCTATTGTTTTAAAAGAACGTAACTACTTTAAAGTAGGTGATGAAGTAGAAATATTTACACCAACAGGAGAAATCTATCCTTATAAAATAGAAACTATCTATAATGAAGATAATGAAAAAATTGAAGTAGCAAGACATCCAGAAGAAATTTTAAAATTACCATTTAATGAAAGACTTATTCCTTATTCTATGATAAGATTAATAAAGAAAGGATAGTTGTTATGTTTAGATATTATAAAGTTCCAGTTTATGAGTTGCAGGAAGATTTAGTAAGTTATAACCAGTTGGATTATCTTGTTGTAACACCATACCATCTATTTGCAAAAGAACTTTTAACAGGTTATTATAGTATAGAGATTTTAACTAAAGAAATGGTAGATGGTAGTAAGTTAAAGTTAGCACCTGGGAATACTTTGGAGATTAAAAAGAAAATTAGAGATGTAGCATTATTTACACTTAAAGAAGAGTTTGTTCCTAAGAATTTAGTAACAGGACAGTTTTTAGATTATTATGTAGATAATTTTGATAATTCAAAATTTAATATAGTTTATAAGCAAATAGATGATAGAAAATTTGAAAAAACTAGTTGTAAGATAAGAAAATTAAAAAATAGTAAAAGGGGTTAGAATTAGTTATGAGTAGTAAAGATTATTATTATGTTCCAGTTTATATGATGAGAGTTGATGATTTAGTTTGTAATGGTTTTGAATTTGAGTTTTTAGATATGTTAATAGTATCTAAGACTAAAAATGGTTATGAGGAGTTAGATGGCTTTAATAATTTTGTTATTTTTAAATCAGAAAAAGATGAAAATAAACAGTTAAATATTATTAACTATGATGAGTGTCTAGCTTTAAACGAAGATGATATGAATGAAGAAAATAGAGTAGTAATTAATAATAACTTTAATAAAGATAATTATATTAAAAATAACTTTGATAATTTTGTTAAGATGAAAAGAAAAAGAGTTAAAACAAAAAAATTATGTAGGGAAGTAGTGATTTAATGGATAATTTTGAGAAAGCTAAAGATAACTTTTTAAGTAAAGAAAAAAATTTGAGTAATTATGCTACTAGAAGTAGTGATGCTATTAGGTTTAAAGAAGAAAATGAAGATATTAGACCTCCATTTTTTCATGATATAGATAGAATAATACATTCCCTATCTTATACAAGATATTTAAACAAGACTCAAGTTTATACTTTAAACTCTAATGATCATGTTAGTAGAAGAATTACTCACGTTCAATTAGTTAGTAAGATAGCTAGAACAATAGGTAGAGCTTTAAACTTAAATGAAGACTTAATAGAAGCGATTGCCTTAGGACATGATATTGGTCATACTCCTTTAGGACATGCTGGGGAAGCAATATTAAATAGATTATCTTTAAAAGAACTAGGGGAGTATTTCGCCCATAATATTCAAGGAGTAAGATATTACATGTATATCTCTAAAGATGGTAAAGGCCTTAATTTAACCTTACAGACATTAGATGGTATTATGACTCATAATGGAGAGATGTTAAGCCCAATATATGAACCTATCTCTAAAGATAAAGAGGAATTCTTAAGAGAATATAATGAAAGTTATAAAGACTTAAAGAAATCTAAAACCTATCGTCCTATGACTCTAGAAGGTTGTGTAGTTAGAGTTAGTGATATTATAGGATATATTGGTAGAGACATTGAAGATGCTATTATGATAGATAGATTTAAAAGAAGTGATATACCTAAAGAAATAAGAGATGTACTTGGTGATAATAATAGAGATATTGTTAATACTATTGTCTTAGATATTATTAATGAAAGTATAGATAAACCATATATTAAGATGAGTGATAAAGTCTATAATGCTTTATTTGCCTTAAAAAAATTTAATAATGATAATATTTATAGCAAGTCTATGACTAAAGAAGAATTAGACTATTATGAAAAAGGTATTAATAAACTATATAATATCTATTTAGAAGATATAAAATCTAATAATAAAGATAGTATTATTTATAAAATATTTTTAAATCATCAAGATGAATTATATCTAAAAAATACTAATATAAAAAGACAAGTAATAGACTTTATCGCTGGTATGACTGATGACTTTCTAGTAAGAGAGATTAAAAAATACGATGTTAATAGTGTTGTAAAAAACTAAAATAGAAATTATAATAGATATGGAAAGAAGGTATGTTTAATGAAAGTTTATGTATGTAAAAAATGTGGAAATGTTGTTTTAAAATTAGAAGATAAGAGCGAAGCTTTAGTATGTTGTGGAGATAAAATGGAATTAATTGATGCTAACACAACTGAAGCTGCTACTGAGAAACACTTACCAGTTTATGAGATTAAAGAGGGAATGATTAATATTAAAGTAGGAGAAGTAGAGCATCCTATGACTGATGAGCATTATATTTCTTTTATAATCCTTGCAAGCGAAGATAATTATATGATTAAGATGTTAAAAGCAAAAGATAAACCAGAAGCAAGTTTTCCTTATAGTAGTGAATATAATAAAATCTATGCTTATTGTAATTTACATAGTCTTTGGCTTACTGAAATTAAATAA
>CALVUV010000106.1 GCA_944363685.1 uncultured Bacilli bacterium | reverse complement strand
TTCTTGCCTATGATAAAGCAAAAATTTGATGAACCTAAAGAACAATTAGAAAAAGAAATAAACAATCAGAAAAACAAACTAGAAAGGATAAAAAAAGCCTATATCAATGGTGCTTTTGAACTAAAGGAATATAATGAAGAAAAGAAAATAGTTGAAAATGCTATTACAGAACTTGAAAATAAATTAGATACTACTGATTGTATAGAAGAATTAAAATTTACACCAAGAGATATTTTATTAAAAAGAGATATTGATTTTATCAATAAGATTAAGCTAAATAAAGAATATCAAGAAAGAACTAAACCTTGGAAAGATTATACACGAGAAGAACAAGCTGATTTAATAATGAGATATGTTGAAGATATTGAATTAGATATTATAGGTACAGTAATAGCAGTAAAGCAAATTAATTTTAGAGAATCTATTTGTAAGCCTTGTCAAGAGTTATTTGATAAAGGTTATATCGATACTACAAAGCCTATGATATTAGGTAATATATTAGGAAGTGTTAGATTTAGCAACTATTTACCAGAGGAAGAAGTTGGTGAAATAATAATGAGGTTACAACAATACTATGATGTACATTTTACAGAAGCAACATACTATGTGCAAAAGCAAATGTTCTACTTTAACTTTGTTGAAGATAATAGTGCTATTGTTAGAGTGTTTCCTTTAGAGGATTATTATAAATTAGATCCAGATAATAAAATGGAAACTTATAAATTTGGAATAATCTATATTAACGAAGAAGATAAATTTCAAATGCAAGAAATTGATACAGCATTTGATTATATACCAGATGAAAATAATGATAGTGTAATTTACACGAAAGATGATACCCCTATTTCAGTAGGTGTTAAACCAGTATCATTCGACGAAGAAAATACTTAAATAAAATGTTGTAATACTGAAGATAATTATTTTGCTATGGCAACATTTTCAAAAATAGATGATAGATTTATTTTGTAAAAATAAATTTAATCAGGTATTTTTGTATTCAATTTACCAATTAAGGTAAATTGAATTAGCCTCGCAGAGCCCCCGAGTTATGATGGTACGTCATAACTCATAGGGGGTTAGGACTTGTGGCAAAGCCAAAGTCCTGTGCTACGAAGAAAGTTCAAAGGAGGTGCTTTTATGGAGCAAGAGTTAGCATATTCTTTTCACTTGGGTAGTGATAAAAACAAAAGTAAATTAGCAAAGAAAGTTGCAAAAGGAAATATATCTGGTACTACTTCACTATCTAATAATGCAATTCAAAATGCAAAAGGATTATCAAAAGTAAATAAGCATAATTTACGAGATTATGATAATCAAAAAGAATTGATTACAACTATATATGGAACTAACGATATTGTGGAAGATGTTAAACAAGTATATTTAGATGAATTTGAACAAGCTAAAATTGAGTACAATGCAAAAACAAGAACAGATAGGCAAATTAAAGATTACTTTCAAAAGGTATGTGATTCTCAAAATGATATTGCTTGTGAAATTATTATTGAACTTGGAGATATGGATTTTTGGCAAGATAAAGAAAATGAATATAGATATAAAATGACTGATGTATATAATGAGCAAATACAAGAATTATCTAAACTACTTCCTACTTTTAAGATAGCAAATGCTACAATACACTATGATGAGACATCTCCACATATGCATGTTGTCGGTGTTCCAGTAATAGAGAATTGTAAAAGAGGTATGAAAAAGCAGGTCGGTAAATCGCAGTTATTTACTAAAACCTTACTATCTGAAATACAAGATAAAATGAGAAATGCCTGCATTAAGTCGTATAACAAGTTCTATGAAGTTGATACTAGGTTAAAAGAAAAGCAAAAAGGCAGAAATCAAGATATCAATGTCAAAGATATGGGCGATTATAGAAAAATCAAGAAACAATTAGAGCAGAAAGAACAAAAACTTGCTAAAGCCAATAAGCAAACTAAAATACTTGATAATGAAAGCACTAATATAAATGAAATATTAGATAATTTAAAACCTACTCTAATGAACAAAAATAATATGGTTATTTCAAGTGAAGATGTCCAAGAATTGAAAAATTATGCAAATGACGTAAAAGATATTACTAAAACTGTTAGAAGTGTAAATGACTTAAATATGGCAATTAAAGATTTTGAACATTCTGCTTTTGAAATAGAAAAGGAAAATCGTTCACTTAAATATGAAATCGAACTAAAAGATAATGAAATTGATAGTTTGAAAAAGGAACTATCTACTAAAGACAATATTATTGACAAGTTACAAGCTGAAAAAGAAAAACTAAAACAAGAATTGCAGAAGTTTAAAGGCTTTTGGCGTAGTTTAATGAAACATTTTCAAAATAAAATTGGATTTGATAAAGATGAGCATTACAAATATGTTAGTGATGATTTATATAAAAATGGTATTTTTGATGATAACGATAATGAGATAGCAAATAATGTTAGAAGAAAAGTAAAAACAACAGATGAAATAGCTAATTTAAAAGACAGAAAGAAAAATGATACAAGATTTTAATATGGAGGTATTTGAATATGGAAAATGAAAAAGTACAATTTTTAATAAATATGATAAATGATATGGATATAAAAGATAAATTAAGACTAGCAATATGTATGAGCCAAAGCAAATGGTCAGGGCTTATATACAACACTAAAGAATATTATGAAAAATTTGACAATATGCTAAAAGACATTGATGAAGAATATAGAACTACACTTATAAACTTTGCAAAACATAAACTTGTAATGCTTGCAATGGCTAAACTTATGGAGATGGAAACAACTGAACAGAACAAAGTTGCACTATATTTGTTTAATTGTTGTAAATTAAAGTAAGAAATGTTAAAATATAGTCAAGGGAGGAATTATAGTGAATTTAATAGCAATTATAGCAATAATTATATTAGCTTATATACTAGATTTTTTAATTAAAAAATATGTGAAATTGTCAATGGTTTTAATTACAATAATACTTGTAGCACTAATTATAGTAGTTGATAGTTGTCTATTCATGGCAATATTTATAAGTGAAATATCAGTAAAACTGCCAATAATGCTAAAACTAATTATAATTATTATTTCAATACTGCCAATTATTTGTATAAAAGAATATATATCTCATACAATTAGAATATTAGATTTTTGTATTAATAAAAACAAGCTGTTAGAAATGGGATATATTGAAAAAGGCATTATACAAGAAATCAAAAGTTATGGATTTGGAAGATTTGGAAGAGATGGATATTATTTAATTGTGGATTTCAACGGAGAAAAAATTAAGAGTATACCATTTAGATACTATCAAGGAGGAAAAATAGTTAAAACTACTTATAAAACTGTTTATCATGATGGTAAATTTAATAAAGAAAAAATAGAAGAAGATTTAGGCGATATGCCTCAATTATATAATGTTGGAGACGAAATTGACGTAATTATCTATAACAATAAAAAATATGTAAAACTTAAAGAATATGAAACAAGTATGTTTTTATGAAAAAATAAAAGACTTTGTCAAGTATTATGGAGAAACTTCTTATAATACTTGACATTATTTAAGGATACGATGATTTGCATTATAAAAAAATTAATAAATTAAAATTTAATTTTTCTTATAAATTATTAGCAATATTCCGCTTGCAATAACAAATATCCAACTTATTCCTCTTAATCCTAATATATGAAATACTAATCCTGCTATAATTAATATCATTGAATTATTAGATTTAAGTTTTATATTCATTTTTTTTAGCTTTATAATGAGCAATATCACGAGAATTACTAAAAATAATATAAATAGTATATCAAAAATTGTAATTAGATTTTGTAATCCCTCTTTATATAGTGCAATTTGTTCATTAGAATATTGGAACGATTTACTTCCAAGCAAATCATATACAGATGTTGGAAAAAACATTTTATAACAAAAGAATATAACTCCCCATAATACTGACAATATTCCTAAAATAAATTTTTTTTTATCTTTCATAATTTCATCACCAATATTGGTATATCATAAATTTATCCGTAAGTAAATACTTTTCTTAAATTTAGGATCATATAAAAATTTTAAGTAAATTAAAAAAGTAAATTCTATTCTAATAAAAGTAAATAGATTTTAATTGTATTTTAAAAGTTATTGTAA
>CALVUV010000105.1 GCA_944363685.1 uncultured Bacilli bacterium | reverse complement strand
TACTTCTAAATTCAGAGAATTCTTTATCAAAATCTCTTCCTTTTTCTTTAAACATATTTCTAGCTATTTTTTCTACTCCTTCAGTATCTCCGGCATTAGCCATTTTCACTAAATTAGCCATCATAGGATTATTATTTCCTACCATTTGTTCAGTTATTTTCTGTGGAGAAAGCCCTTTTGCTAAAAAACCTTGTAACATTTGTATTGGATTCATAATATTAATCCTCCTTATCTAACAAAATTCTAATTTGTTTTTTCAATGTTTTGATTTCGTCTTGTAATGGTTTCATATCAGGCATTTTAATACTTTTTATATGATTTTCAATGTCTTCAATAGTAGCATATTTAACTGTTGCAGCTTCATCTGCTTCTATTGGTTTATAAATCGTTATTTTACTAGTACCATCTTGTTGGAGTTGCTTAGTCACGATTGCACTTCCATCTACAAGTGGAAAATAACTAATACTACCATCTAGGGGTATATCCATAGCTTTTACAACTTCTAAGTTATCTATTGATTTTCCTTGTAAGCTGTTAAATTTCATAGTGGGCATTGTTGTTTGTGGTTGTTGTGGGGTAAAATAAGGGTTAAAATATGGATTTTGATTATAAGAATTAAACATTTTATCTCCTCCTTTTTATTTTATAATAAAATAAAAAGAAGAAATTTGTCAGGGTTCCTAGAACATAAAAAATAAGATACTTCGAGTATCTTATCTTGCTACTGGAGGAAGCCCTAGCGGGCGTTCCAAAATAGAATAAATTGTCGCACATTCTCGTTTTGTAATTGTATTATCATCAAAACCTTTTAATTTCGCAATATATTCATAAGTTTGATTTTCTCTAAAATATAATTGGAATATTTCATATCTCATTGGATAATTCTTTCTCCAATATTCTTCGTGTTCAATGAGTATTGGGTGGTTTGGACTTATTGCTACAAAATTCTTTAATGCATCATATTTACTGACTTTTCCAGTCCATAAATACATATCACATATATTTGACTTACCAGTCATTATAAATGCGCTAAAAATAGCAAACATTATTGAAACCACTAAGTCTACTTTTAGCAATACAAATAAACTTAATAATATCAGTAAGCTCCAAACCAAGCAACGATACCAAGTTTTAAAATGTAATGCTTTTCCAAAGCAACCTCTACTAATCATAAATGTTAACATTATAATTATTATATAATTCACGGGTAGACTAAGAAGTCTACCCATTAGAAATATTAATATTGTTTCTGCAATATTAAAAATTAAACTACTAAGGAGGTTCTTTGCTTTATCACTCATCTAAACCACCACTTCTCTTCCTATTACTTTTAATTATTATACGGATTATTCTCCGTCTTCTGGATTATATACCCAAAACCAGCTATCCCACATATCAAACACCTCACTTTACAAATGAATTATAATATATTGCATATATTAATCCTAAATTTATTACATAAAACATTATATTAAATACAACTAGATTCAAACATCTAAACGTAGTACTTTTAATCTTCTTTTTAGTCGCGTCATTCCTATTCCAAATTTTCTTGTATACTTCTTGAATTTTATATAATTTATCCTTAAACAAAAATAAAAACCCAAACATAATTATTCTTGTTAAAACTGCATATATAATATAATTGTCATTATTGTTTAATATTATAAAAGATGGTAACGTACAGCTTAACATTAATACTAAACTTGCTATTGCAAATGTAAATATATCTGTTATTTGTGCTTTTTCTTTATATAAAATTTTCAACATTATGAATTGAACCACTGTATAAGCTATTTGAAACCATATACTAAATTTAATAAAATGTTTTAACAATATGTATTCTGCTATCATAAGTACAATATATAAAACTCTCTTTGATTTCAGTTCTTTAGTAAATATCATAAACAGAGCAAAATAAATTGCTTCTGGAATTTGACCTAATAATAATTCTAACATTTCGATATTTCTTCCTTTCCGTAATCATTATACAGCAGAAATATCGAAATGTCGACTATTTTTTACAAACTTACATCAATTTCTCTTTTAGGACCATAACTATAAGCCGTTATATCAGTTCTATCGTATGATGTATCTAATATGTCACACGTACCACTAAATTCAGTTTGAGTAGTACCCCACGAATTAATATTACATAGTAATTCTACATCTTGGCTATAAAATTTAATGTGGTCTGTCATTACATCAACAATATTACTACCCGTACAATATATACCAACCTGTCTAATAACATCTTCATCTAAATTATTCTCATCATAAAATGTCATCATACTATATATCATTGTATTTTCTTCAGAAATATCTGGTACTGTAATACCACCAATTGAAAAAGTAAATGTTAAGTTCTCTTCTGTAAACCCTTTTTCTTGAAAACTTGTATTTATAGCTAAGCCATCTGGTGAATATAAAGTTGAATTAAGTATATAGTTTTCTGAATAATCAGTAAGATTGCTTAATAACACAGTATTATTACTAATTGGAATATAATTACTTCCAAATAACATATTTAATATTGTGAAAGAACCTTGTCCATCAGACTGACTCACTTCTATGTTCCAATCAGTTAAATCTTTACCTTTTGTGTCTATATGTAATTGTATTGGAATATGCATCATTAACAAGTTTATTGAAGATTTCGTATGTGTAGTTATATTATTCTCATAAGAATTAGTTAACCCGTATTCTTGGCCATCTATTAATTCTATTCTTAAATTTATAATAATACTCATAGTGTCATTAATACTTTTAAATTTCATACTATTTAGAAATGAAATTAATTCTTCTTTAGTTTCAAATTCATATATATCTGCTGCAGTATAATCTACTGACATATCTACTATCCACTTAGCAATATCTTTATTTTTTTGTGATTCAACTAATGTTAAGTATTCCAATAATGTTTTATTTAAAGGAATTTGTTTGCTTCCAATTGAGCCATATAATTCTCCGATTTCTATTTCTGTATCATATAATTCTAATCCAGTAGTCCAATTTTCCATAGAGTTTATAATAGCTAATTGGTCTTCCGTTAGATTTGTTAATTGAATGTATGATAATCCTATGTCTGTTAAAGTATATACGTCAAAAATAGTATTATGGTCATTTAATAATTTTAAAAAGTTTAATATGTTAGTTATTGATTGTTCACTTAATTTTGGACATTTCTCTACCATCTGATTTACATTTACTGATATTGGCATAGTGATATTAGACCAATCACCTACAATTTCAAATTCAGGGATTGTCTCTAGATTAGAACAATTCGCATATGTACCTGCCATATTAAGAATAGCTCCGTCAGAAAAATTATTTTTTAATAAATTTTTTAATTTCGGAACACTAGTTATATTGGAAAAATTATTAAATGCATAATCAAAAGTAGTTACAGAAGACACATCTAATTCTGTTTGCTTAAACCCTAAAGTTGCAAAATTTGCCAAACTAGACATAGTCATTACATTCTCAGTATTTATCAAATTAGGTACCCATAAATTAGAAAAGTCATTGGAAAAATTAAAATATGTTAATTTTGAACAGTCTATTGTATCTGGATAAGCTTTTAATAAACTTTGACCGTCTTCAGGAGTAGTATTAAAATAATCTGAAATTTGAACTCCTTCAGGGTCTACAATTCCTTCTATACCTAATATAGTATTACCAGAAGTAATCTTATCTGCTGTAAGACCAATAGCAGTAGCTACATCTGAATAATCTGCATTAAAATTCATACTTACATTACTATCTAAAATTTGTTTAGTAGTATTTATTGTCGTTAAATCTAGTGTACTATCTTCTGTATTATTAGTCACACCAGCATTACTTACTGTAAATGTACGAGTGTTAGGAAATAACGGTAAAGTACCAGTAATTTTTTGTCCATTTACGTATGCCGTCTTGTCTATTGTAATATCATTTGCTGTAGCATTTGCATCTGAAGTATCTATTCCACTATTCATAGTTCCCGTAACACCTAATATATTTACACCTTTCTTTATATTTTCTGGTATAATTTTTTCTTGTTTCTCTTGTAAAATTTCTTGCAAATTAGTTTTTAAGTCTGACATAAGTTTCTCCTTTCTTTTATAAATTTAATAAAGTTTCTAAAACTTTTTGTTTTTCTTTAAGTACTTTAT
>CALVUV010000104.1 GCA_944363685.1 uncultured Bacilli bacterium | reverse complement strand
TCTTTTATTCCAGTATGTGCATAAGAAAGTATTCTCTTTATACCTCTTGCTATTTGACTTAACCATACTATTGATTTTTCCTTTAATGATTTACTTGCGTATATTATCTTTATCGTTAATAATTTACTATCTATATTATCTGCTAATATCGCTATATGTCCTAAATGTATTGTTAACATCATATTTAAATTATTCATGCTCTCTAACGTTCTTACTCTCATATTCTCAAAATCGTATTCTTGCTTCTTTCCTCTAAAATGTTCTTCTATTCTCCATCTCGATAAATATAACCTTGCAACTTTTATTACGTCATCTTTATCATTAATATTTATATTAGTTAGTAATTTCATTGGCTTTTCTTCACTTAATCCATATACTATTATCAATATATATTCTCTTTTGTTATATGGTAATACTGCTTTTGTATATGATAATAATAATTCTTGTTCTTCATTATCATCAAACAATGCTTTCATTACTATCTTTCCTTTTCTTGACTTTGCTACTTCTCCTACACTTCTTCTTTTTCCCTTAAATAAAAGAGTTCTTACATCATCTAACCTCACAACAAACTTATGATGTTTTCCACTCATATAATCAAATATTTTATTATCATCATAACCTCTATCAAATATTCCTATAAAATCTTCTCCAAATATATCTTCTGCTGCTTCTATACTTTTCTTTGTATACTCATTTTTACTTACAAAATCTTTACTTTTACAGGAATATATTTTGCTATATATACTTAATGGTTGTTTTTCTTTTTTAGTTAATGCAGTCGCTTCACATACATGATATCCATTTACTGTTTTTTTATCTTTGCTTGATGCATCTATTACTCTATCTAAGTCTTCTAATTTTTTACTATATTCTTTATTAATATCACTATCATCAAATAAGACAATAGCATCATCTTTATCTAATACTTTACTTACTTCTTTTATATAATTATTCCAAATCATTTCTTTTTCTTCTTCATACAGATTATTTAAATTATCACATAGTCTTTCTATTGTATAATTTAATTTTATATCTTCATCTAATGATCTTGCTATTTCTGATATTAAACAACTACCGCCTTTAGATAGGCCATATTGCATATCTAACACAAACTTACTAGTTGGTTTATTTAATCCTAAAGAAACTTTTTTTGAAAAATTTACGATTTCTCTTTTCATTTCATATGTATTTGTAGTAAAATTATTCATAGGAAACAACCTCCTTATTTTTTGTTTAGTAATGATTTATTTTACCAATTAAATTATAACAAAAATTGGAAGTTATTTCCTTATTTTATGCTTAAAAAAGTGAATCTGTGGATAACACATTTTCACTTTTTCTTTGTCAAGTTTTATTTTTACCTAAACTCAAATCTATTTATATATATTTTTATATCAAACTAGTGAATTTTTTTAAATTATCTCATAATTATCTATTATTGATTTTAATTTTTGACAACGAATATACTCTTTCTATAACAACATCCGAATCATATTGTTCATATTTTGGAGCTCTATCTATTTCAGGAATATCAAACATTTCCCAATACTTTAATTTAATATGATAGGTAGCAACTCCTTCTGGAGTATTAATTCCTGCTATAAAGCTGTCATTAAACATCGGGTCATTTTCTTCATCAAAATGTTTTTTTGATTTCCATGATATTTCAGGTAGTAAATTACATAAAGTACAAAATAAAATAATTCTATGTCTATACAATTCGCCAAAAGTATGATGTCCATCGCTAATTTCTTTTGTAAATATTTCTCCAGATAATTTACTTTCAATAATTAACCTATTAATATCATCAATTTTTGACATACTATCACATCAAATGTTTTCTATTATAACATAATTACATGAAAAAACGAACCTTTATTGGGTTCGTATCATTTCTTTATGGTGCGGGTAACAGGAGTTGAACCTGCACGTCTATGACACTAGATCCTAAGTCTAGCGCGTCTGCCAATTCCGCCATACCCGCAAGATAATGGTGGACCCTGATGGACTCGAACCATCGACCGTCCGGTTATGAGCCGGATGCTCTAACCAACTGAGCTAAGGGTCCATTTCAATCACTGCTATTTAATATTAGCATAAATTCTAAACTTCTGCAAGTCTTTTTGCAAAAAAAATAGCCACACTTCTATGACTATTTATTTAACATATTTAATAAGTTGATTTTAAACATATCTTTTTCAGGATGAGTTTTAGAAATCATTACTCCTTTATAAGTAGATAATTCAGCCATATGGCCTTCATTTAAAATACCTTCTGGAGTAATATTAGTTAAAAGAATAACATTTTTATCAAGATAAACTGTATAATGAACTCTAATTTCTCCGTGAACTTTTGCAAATAAAGCATCTGTTGGTAATTTTAATTCATAATTAACAGTATTATTCTTTTTATCTTCACCAACTTTTTCTCCTAAAAAATGACCACGTCTAAGTTCTGGATAATATTCAAATGTTAATTTCTTATAAGCTAACATGTTATATTTTCTTACAGAACGTTCTCTTTTTCTAAAATCATTCTCATCTAAATACTCAAATATATATGACTTCTCCATATGTAAAACCCCCTTCTTTTACAACCCCCATATCTTGAAGTTGTCTGTATTATACTACAAAAGTCTTATTTTGTCAAATTTTTTCAAAGGTTTCATCAATTATTGAATATAAATAGCAGCTAGTAGGAAGATTTAATTTATTACTAATTACTTCCTTATAACCATTAAGTTGGTCTATATAAGCTTTATCTTTAGTGTTCTTTAATTTATAATCTATAATGATTGTTTCGCTATCCCCTACTAATAATAAGTCTATTTTACCGTGATAAGTTTTATTACTATTTTCATAAAGAAATTCATATTCTTGATATTTTTTATAATTTTTATAATTATTTATAAAACTGCTATTAAGAAAGTTAGTAAGTTTTTCTTTATAATAGTTATCTTCTATATAAGGTAACTTGTTATTATTAAAGTCAATTCTCTCAAACAAGGTATGAACGTTTCTTCCTATTTCTAAAAGTTTTAGTTCTTCTTCTGTTTTCTCATAATCTCCTTCTTTATGATATGTTTCTTTTTCTTTAATAGTATTATTATAAATAGAAGGAACAATCTCTAATTCTTTTACATTATTATCTATTTTAGAAGTGATTTTTTTAACTTCTAAATATGCTTTAGATATATCTTTTATATCAGTTATTTCTTTAGTTTTATCATTAAATAAAGATGCTACACTAATAACCATTTTAGCGAAGTTAGTATAGTTTAATCTATCATAATCACTAACAATATCTCCTAATTCTTTATCGTTATTGGTATTAGGCATAACTATTATCATTTTCTCTCTTGCACGGGTTAATGCTACATATAAAAGTCTAATCTTTTCGCTGATATCTTTTTGTTTTAACTTCTCTAGTGAAAGAGTCTTAGTAATTAGTTTATTATTAGTATCAACTTCATCTATAATAATACCATAAGTATCATCGAATAAGACATTACTCTTATATTCATCTTTATTAAAGTCTTTATAGAAACCTGCAAAATAACAGATAGGATATTCTAGTCCTTTAGATTTATGAATAGTCATAATCTTAACACTATTACTATCTTCTTTACTAATAGCAAGTTTAATCTCTAATTTCTCATTATTTATTTTCTCTAAATAATCACTAACATCAAGAATAGTAAAGTTACTATTTTCTAAGTTTGTAATTAGATTGTAGAAGTATTCCATTCTACTAGAATTAATCTCGACATTACCTATTAAAGTAAGTTTATCTATATAGTTTAACTTCTCTAATATTTTTTCTAAATAGACTACTGGGGTTAATTCATCTATATTTTCTAAGACTTCCTTAAATAGTTTAAAGACACTAGTATCTTTATAGGTATTATTAACTAGACTCTGATAAATTTCATCATCAGTATATGAGAATAGAAAACTACGGGAAATAGAAGTAAAGGCAAGGCAAAACTTGCTATCATAATTATTAGTAATAATAGATTTAGCTATAATAAAGAAGTTTTTTAAAAGATATAAATCAGTACTACCACTAGTCTTTTCATCTTCATATAAAGTAATAGGTAGACTTAAATATTCAAATACTTGTTTATAAGTAGTAAAATCAGTCGCTCTATCTAA